>NZ_POXP01000001.1:600000-900000 GCF_003044935.1 Neisseria subflava
CATTTTGGACGAAGCGCAAAACACCACGCCCGAACAAATGAAAATGTTCCTGACCCGTATCGGCTTTGGTGCCAAAGCAGTCATTACCGGCGACATCAGCCAGATCGACCTGCCACGCAACATCAAATCCGGCTTGAAAGATGCACGCGAAAAACTGCGCGATGTAGAAGGCCTGTATTTCCACACCTTCACCAGCGAAGACGTCGTCCGCCATCCTTTGGTACAGAAAATCGTCGAAGCCTATGAAGCAGCAGAAGAACAAGCTGAAAAGAAAAGTGGCGAATAATCTTTTCAAACACTCAAGGCCGTCTGAAAATCAAACTTCAGACGGCCTTCTTACATCATTTGCCACATAATACTGCTATAATCCGAAAACCAAGTAAAACAACGACTTCAAAAGGAAAAATATGACCCTCAAGCCACCCGTTCGAATCGCCGTTACCGGCGCGGCAGGCCAAATCGCCTACGCCACCCTCTTCCGTATCGCCGGCGGCATCATGCTCGGACGCGACCAACCCGTTATCCTGCAGCTGCTCGACTTGCCGCAGGCGCAACAGGCTTTGCGCGGTGTGATTATGGAAATGCAGGATTGCGCCTTCCCGCTCCTTGCCGACATCTTCGCCACAGACGACCCCGAAGTCGCCTTCAAAGATGCCGACATCGCCCTCTTGATTGGTGCACGTCCGCGCACGCAAGGCATGGAACGTGCCGACTTGTTGCATGCCAATGGCGAAATTTTCAAAGTACAAGGCGAGGCGTTGAACAAAGTTGCCCATCGCAACGTTAAAGTCCTCGTCGTCGGCAATCCGGCCAATACCAACGCCTACATCGCCATGAAATCCGCACCCGACATCCCGCCGGAAAATTTCACCGCCCTGATGCGTCTTGACCATCACCGCGCCGTCAGCCAAATTGCCGAAAAAATCAACCGCCCGATTACTTCCATCGAGCAAATGTGCGTCTGGGGCAACCACAGCCCGACCATGTATGCCGACTACCGCTACGCCACCAGCAACGGCGAGTCCGTCCAAGACATGATTACCGAACCCGACTGGAACACCGAAGTCTTCATGCCAAAAATCGCCGGACGCGGTGCAGCCATTATCGCCGCACGCGGTTCATCATCCGCAGCTTCCGCCGCCAATGCCGCCATCTACCACCTGCGCGACTGGTTGCTCGGCAGCAGCGGTAAATGGATAACCATGGGCGTTCCATCCGACAGCTCTTACGGCATTCCCGAAGGTTTGATTTTCGGCTTCCCCGTCATTTGTGACGAAGGCAGCTACCGCATCGTCCAAGGCTTAGATTTGTCGGACGAATTTAGCCAAAAACGTATTGCCGCCACGCTGGCCGAATTGGAAGAAGAACGTTCAGCCATCCAGGATCTACTCTAAAACAAAGGCCGTCTGAAAACCAAATTTCAGACGGCCTAAATAATTAAATGCCCATTCTACAATCATTTTTAAAAGCTAGAATGGCACTCTTTGTCCTTGCTTATCTTTAATATGCCATTGACCTGACGGTGTACAACCGCCACCACTACCGCCGACAGCATAATGATCACAATTCGGATCAAGATGTTTTCCTTGAGAATATGAGCCATTTGTCAAACCATCCCCATCAAATGAACTGCATGCGCCGGTGAAAACTACGCAAAACAGAATTAAAAATTTCTTCAACATTCACATCACCTTTTTTTCAAACATTGCAGCCTGGATAAAGTTCCCACGCTATCGATATGAGCCACACTATGTGAGCAAAAAACAATCCTTCCTTGCTCACGGTTGTATTATCCAAAATTCCCGCTGCCATCACTCAAAGAAAAACCACTGCTAGAAACTCGAAATAAGCACCTTGCAAGATTAAAAACATAAAAAAATTATCAAAATAATTTTATATACATGTGACAAAACTTTTGCAACTTTGTTTCTTATGGTTTTGCTTCTTTATAAAGCGCTCGTTCTCATAATATGAAAATTATCCAATACCTTTTCTGCGTTTAAAAAAGGCCGTCTGAAAACCAAATTTCAGACGGCCTTTACTGTGCAGCTTTATTCCGCTACATCAATGCACAAATATTTCAATTCCAAATATTCATCCGCGCCATATTTGCTGCCTTCGCGTCCCAGACCGCTGCGTTTCACGCCGCCAAAAGGTGCCGCTTCATTGCTGATTAAGCCCGTATTGATACCGACCATACCGTATTCCAAAGCTTCGCCGACGCGCCATTGGCGGGCGGTGTCGGAAGTGAAGAGGTAGGCCGCCAAACCGTATTCCGTATCGTTGGCGGCCGCGATGACTTCGGCTTCGGTTTCAAAACGGAACACCGGACACAAAGGCCCGAAGGTTTCCTCGCGAGCTACCGCCATTTGTGCCGTAACACCACTTAAAACAGTCGGCTCAAAAAACGTTCCGCCCAACGCGCTACGTTTGCCGCCGGTCAGGCAACTTGCGCCTTTAGCCAATGCGTCGGCGATGTGCTCCTCGACTTTTTCGACCGCTTTTTCCTCAATCAACGGCCCTTGGTTTACGCCATCTTCCAAGCCGTTGCCCAATTTGAGCGCGGCTACTTTTTCACTTAATTTGCGGCAAAATTCGTCGTAAATGCCGGATTGAGCGTAAACGCGGTTGGTGCAGACGCAGGTCTGTCCGCTGTTGCGGAACTTGCTCGCCAGCGCGCCTTCGACGGCTTTGTCCAAATCGGCATCGTCAAACACGATAAACGGCGCGTTGCCGCCCAGTTCCAAACTGAGTTTTTTAATGTCTGCCGCGCTGTCGGCAAAAATTTTCGCGCCGACTTCGGTCGAACCGGTAAAACTAATTTTGCGCACGGTCGGGTTCGTGGCAAATTCATGGCTGATTTCCGAAGCGCGACCGCTGACGACGGGAAGCAAATCGTGTGGCACGCCAGCTTCGTAAGCCAGTAGCGCCAGCGCATACGCGCTCAGTGGCGTGAGCGACGCGGGCTTGACTATCATCGCGCAACCCACCGCCAAAGCAGGTGCGGCCTTACGTGCAATCATCGCAGACGGGAAGTTCCAAGGCGTAATCGCGGCTGTAACGCCGACGGGCTGTTTCAACACGACCATTTTTTGCGACGTTTTCACGCTTGTCAGCACATCGCCGTCAATCCGCCGCGCTTCTTCAGCAAACCAGCGCACAAACGAAGCCGCATAATCAATTTCACCACGCGCCTCAGTCAGGCTTTTGCCCTGCTCCATCGTCATGATACGCGCCAGTTCTTCTTTGTTTTCTTTAATCAAAAAATACCAGCGCCACAACACATCGGCCCGCTCCAACGCAGTTTTTGCCGCCCATAATTTTTGTGCCGTCTCTGCCTTTTGAATCAAAAGCTTCAGGTCGTCTGAATCAGTCTTACGGACAAAACCCAAAGCCTCACCTGTTGCAGGGTTATCAACTTTAATGGCATCTGGAATCGGAGAAAAGGAAATATCGGGATGATTGAGCAAACGGGCAAAATCTTTCATAAGAAACTAGCTTTCTAAAATCTGGAATATGTGTTCATTATCATATTCATACCATGAAAGCGCAACTAATTCGAAAAATAAACCAACAGCAAAGGCCGCCTGAATATCTTACAGACAGCCTTTGCTTTAACGACATTATATCCATCTTAATAATGAATGAAATACGATGATTAATACTCTACCTCAAAAGGATAAGACACATGTATTACAACAATTTGCTATAATACAAAACTCATCTCAACCCTCATCCAAAATTCCATTTTCAGACGGCCTTTGTCTGTTTATAAGGCCGTCTGAAATGTTTTCCGTCCATCCTCTTCTGCTGAACCATGATTCCATCTGATTTCATTGACGAGCTTTTGTCCAAAGTCGATATTGTCGATATTATCGACGAGCAGGTTCCGCTGAAGAAAGGCGGGGCGAACTATATGGCCTGCTGTCCATTTCACAAGGAAAAGACGCCTTCGTTTTCGGTCAGCCCGACCAAGCAGTTTTACCATTGCTTCAGTTGCGGGGCTCATGGTTCGGCGATTGGTTTTGTGATGGAACATCAGGGGCTGTCGTTTCCGGAGGCGGTGCAGTTTTTGGCTGATCGCGTCGGTATGACGGTGCCTAAAGTTCGCGGGCAGGAAGACAATCCCGAAATCCGTGCCGAACGTAAAAAAAAGCAACAAACTTTGGAAGAAACGACGGCAGCGGCAGCAGATTTTTATGCGCAACAGTTGAAATTCAATCCGGCAGCAAAGGCTTATTTGGACAAACGCGGCTTGAGTGCGGAAGTCATCGCGCATTATGGTTTGGGCTATGCGCCTGACGGTTGGCAACCTTTGGCACAAGTGTTCCAACCCTATCCGAATACTGCGTTGGTAGATACGGGCATGGTCATTGATAACGAAGGCAAACATTACGACCGCTTTCGCCATCGGATTATGTTCCCTATCCGTAATCCGCGTGGGCAGGTTATCGGATTTGGCGGTCGCGTATTGGACGACTCCAAACCCAAATACCTGAACTCGCCCGATACGCCTTTGTTTGACAAAGGGAAAAACCTTTACGGGCTATATGAAGGGCGTGCTGCCGTAAAAGAGGCTGGACGAATTTTGGTAGTCGAAGGCTACATGGACGTGGTCGCATTGGCGCAGTTCGGCGTCGGCTACGGCGTAGCGGCTTTGGGTACGGCAACCACGGCGGAACACGTCAAAATCCTGATGCGTCAGGCAGACAGTATTTATTTTTGTTTTGATGGCGACAGCGCGGGGCGTAAAGCGGCTTGGCGCGCGCTGGAAAATGCGTTGCCGCAATTAAAAGACGATAAATCGCTGCATTTTCTATTCCTGCCTGAAGAACACGACCCAGACAGCTACATCCGCGCCTACGGCAAGACGCAATTTGAAGATGCCTTGTTAAACCAAAGCAAGCCCCTATCGGAATACTTTTGGGAACATCTTTCAGACGGCCTCAACCTCAATACGCAAGAAGGCAAAGCAGAATTGGTCAAAACCAGTTCTCCGCTCTTGGCTCAGATTACCGCGCCGGCATTGGGCTATCTTCTGAAACAAAAACTCAGCGAGCTCGTAGGCATTGACCCGGACAACCTCGCCCAATTACTCGGACAAGAAGCGCCAAAACGGCACGTCAAACAAAAAAGTTACAAACTGCCGCCTATTTCTGTCAAACAGCCAACCATGCTGACGCTGGTTCAAAGACAGATACGCAGCCTCTTGATAAATCCGGCTTGGGCTTCATATATAGACCTGCCCGATTATCTTGCTTTAAGCGGCGATTTTGCCTGCCTTGCCAATTTGGCCGAAACCATCAAGCATCACGATACAACTCCTGCAACTGCACAAGTGCTTGAATATATGCGCGGTTCACCCTATGAGGAAACCGTCAATCAAATCTTTTTATCGACCCTTCACTCTGAAGAAATGGAAGGGGATAACGAAGAAGATTGCGAAAGTTTCCAAATCGGCATGAAAAAGTTGTTAAATGAATTAAAATACAGTCAAATCGAAACTTTAAAGCAAAAAAGTATTCAAACTGGTTTGACCGAAAATGAAAAAAGACTTTTGCTGTCGCTTTTGACGGCAAAGCAAAACTAACCCCTCAGGCCGTCTGAACAATCTAAACACACGCTGCGAAACATGACACGCAGAACACTCCATCTGTAATATTTTCAGACGGCCTCAGAGTATTAAAGTGAAATCTGATTTCACAACAAAAAGCTCTGCTCCGCCTTCAGGTACGGCCACATCACCGTAAACCGTCGGCATCCTATCAACCTAGAGAGCAATCCATGTCTAAAAACCAAAACTACGAAGAATACCAAGACCAAGACGACAACCGTCCCTTGAGTATCGAAGAGCAGCGCGCGCGTCTGCGCCAACTCATTATCATGGGTAAAGAACGCGGCTACATCACTTATTCTGAAATTAACGATGCCCTGCCCGACGATATGTCCGACGCCGAGCAAATCGACAACATCGTCAGCATGATTTCCGGCTTGGGTATCCAAGTAACCGAACAAGCCCCCGATGCTGAAGACATCCTCTTGAGCGACAACGCCGCCGCTATGACTGACGACGATGCCGTTGAAGAAGCCGAAGCAGCACTCTCCAGCGCAGACTCAGAATTCGGCCGTACAACCGACCCTGTGCGCATGTATATGCGTGAAATGGGGCAAGTCGATCTGTTAACGCGTGAAGACGAAATCATCATCGCCAAAAAAATCGAAAATGCACTGAAAAACATGGTGCAGGCAATCTCCGCCTGCCCAGGTTCGATTGCCGAAATTCTGGCGTTGATCGAGCAAGTCCGCAACGACGAAATCCGTGTGGATGAAGTGGTTGAAGCGATCATCGACCCTAATGAAGTCTTATTGAACGAATTAGGCTTGGGTCATTTGGAAAATGCCAAACCTGATGACGAAGAAGGCGAAACCGATAGCGATGATGAAGATGGCGACGAGGAAGATGAAGACGACTCCGGCGGCGACTCTGAAGCCATATCCGCTGCCCATTTGGCCGAACTGAAACAAAAAGTTTTAGAACACTTCGCCTTTATCGAGAGCGAATACGGCAAAATGATCAAACAGTTAGAAAAACACGGCAGCCAACACGCCAACTACCTGAAACACCGAGATGCCATTGCCAACAAACTGTTAGAAGTCCGTTTTGCCACACGTCAAATCGAAAACCTGAGCAGCAGCCTGCGCAGCCGCGTTGAAAACATCCGCAAACTCGAACGCGAAATCCGTGACATCTGTATCGACCGCGTCCGTATGGAGCGCGACTACTTCATCAAAAACTTCCTGCCTGCCATTACCGATTTGGAATGGGTAGAAGAAGAAGTAGCCAAAGGCCGTGTATGGGCAAACGCGTTGGATCGTTTCCGCCACGCCATCCTCGAAAAACAAACAGAGTTGGCAAACATGGAAGCTGAAACCCGCATTTCCATCGAAGAGTTGAAAGAAATCAACAAAAACATGGTGTTGAGCGAAAAAGAAACCTCAGCCGCCAAACAGGAAATGATTCAGGCCAACTTGCGTTTGGTTATTTCCATTGCCAAAAAATACACCAACCGCGGCTTACAGTTCCTTGATTTGATTCAAGAAGGCAATATCGGTCTGATGAAAGCGGTGGACAAATTCGAATACCGTCGCGGCTACAAGTTCTCGACTTACGCCACATGGTGGATCCGCCAAGCGATTACCCGTTCCATCGCCGACCAAGCGCGTACGATCCGTATTCCGGTTCACATGATTGAAACCATCAACAAAATGAACCGTATCTCGCGCCAATACCTGCAAGAAACCGGTGAAGAACCTGATTCCGCCAAACTGGCCGAGCTGATGGAAATGCCGGAAGACAAAATCCGCAAAATCATGAAAATCGCCAAAGAGCCGATTTCCATGGAAACACCGATTGGCGATGACGACGATTCGCACTTGGGCGACTTCATCGAGGATGCCAACAACATTGCGCCGGCAGAAGCTGCGATGTACACCAGCCTGCACGAAGTAACCAAAGAAATCCTCGAAAGCCTGACCCCGCGCGAAGCCAAAGTGTTGCGCATGCGTTTCGGTATCGATATGAATACCGACCACACGCTCGAAGAAGTCGGCAAACAATTTGACGTAACCCGTGAACGTATCCGTCAAATCGAAGCCAAAGCCCTGCGCAAGCTGCGCCACCCTACCCGCAGCGACCGTCTCCGCAGCTTCCTCGACAGCGAAGAAAACAAATCATAAAAGCAAACCGCAGGTTGAAAGACCTGCGGTTTTTTTTGAAATACGAAGGCCGTCTGAAAACCAAATCTCAAAAGATTTAATCGTTTCAGACGGCCTTAAACTAATTTTGATAATTTATTCAGCCTCAGTGGTTTTCTTTTTCGGACGACGGCGGCGACGTTTGGGTTTGCCATCAGTTGATCCACTTTGTTTCTGACGTTTGTGATCATTAGCCGCAGTCATTTGCTGGCGTGCTTCCTCATCGGCATGTTGGAAAGTTGTCCACCAAGAAGCCATCTCTTTATCAACCTCGCCAACCTCGCTACGCAAAATCAGGAAATCATAAGCAGCTCGGAAACGGGCTTGTGATAGCAGACGATATGGGCGTGCGCCGCGCATATTGTCGAATTGCGGCTGAAATTGCCAAATTTCACGCATGGTTGCAGAAAATCGTTGCGGTACGCCCCAACCTTTCTCTACCGTATCGCGCATGGTGTTCATCGCATCCATCAACGCAGGGACAGGTTTTTGACCATGGCTTTGATTGCGTTGCCAAATGGCGTTTAGTGTCGGCCACAATACCGCCGCCAATACAAAACCGACGGAAACGGACTTATCCGCACGAAGGCGCTCATCGGTATTTTTCAAGGCCAACATAATCATACGTTTGTCGGCTGCTTCAGCCGTTTTCAAGGCATCTAAAAGCGGATGGATGCCTTTGGGAATACCCAACTCGTTCAACCGTTTCAAACAGGCACGAGAATAACCGGAAAACAGGATTTTCAAAATTTCATCAAATAGACGGGCCACAGGCTCATTTTTCAGACGGCCTGCATATTCAGCAATCGGCAAAGCCGTTTGCTCTTCCACTTCAAAACCCAATTTACCCGACAAACGGACGGCGCGAAGAATACGGACAGGATCTTCCTGATAGCGTTCGGCAGGATCGCCTATCATCACCAATTTTTTATCGGCAACATCAGCCACGCCCTGATGGAAGTCCCAAATCTCCTCTTTAATCGGGTCGTAATACAGCGCATTGCAAGTAAAGTCGCGACGCATGGCATCTTCTTCAATGCTGCCGTAAGTATTGTCCTTCATAATGCGGCCTTGCGCATTTTGCTGAACCTTATCGCCACCGCGGAACGTCGTGACTTCAATGGTTTCAGGACCGATCATCACATGAACGATTTGGAAGCGGCGGCCGATAATGCGGCTGCGGCGGAATACTTTGCGGATTTGCTCCGGCGTGGCATCGGTTGCAATATCAAAGTCTTTGGGCTCGACCCCGAGCAGCAAATCCCGAACAGCACCGCCCACAACATAAGCCTGAAAACCGGCTTCATGCAGGCGTTTGGCAATTTTCTCAGCGGCAAAGCTCAACATATCCGCATGGATACCGTGTTGCTCAAGCGGAATAATCTCCTTTTCGGGCAACGACTTGACGTGTTTTTTAGGCAACACCTTATGCAGCCATTTTTTTAACATAAGCAGCTCTTTTCACAATAAAAAGGCCGTCTGAAACTTGTCTGGCTTAAGCCTTTGCACAATATTCTGCCGCAGAAGGGGCAAAACATTGAGCAAAGGCTTCAGACGGCCTAAAAAAGACGTGCCATTATACCTTATGGAAGTTCGATTAATTAGCGTATTGGCAAAAAATATCGGCTATAATGACAGCCTGACAACGATTCAGGCAGAACATCATGTACCACTACAAATCCGAAGCTACCCAATTCCTCGACAAACTCATGGAAGACAATCCCGAAATGGAAGCGCAACGCCTCGAAAACCGCCATTTGCTGTGGGATGTTACCCTCAACCCGACAGAGCAGGCCGAGTTTGAAGCGGCCAAAGTCAACAAAAAACCCTACACCTACTATCAAGACTAACCCGTATCGGCATGACGACCAACACGCATAATACCGATCCGGCATTACAACATTACCTCAACAGCATCGGTCAATCCGAACATCCCGTTTTGACCGCATTGCGTAGGCGTACCCAATCACATCGTCTGGGGAAGATGGCCATCGCCCAAGAACAGGCAGCCATGTTGGTATGGTTGGCCAAGTTATTGAATGCTAAAAAATATTTGGAAGTTGGCGTCTTTACCGGTTACAGCAGCACTGCCATGGCGCTCGCCCTACCCGAAGATGGCAAAATCACGGCTTGCGACATCAATGTAACCTTTACCGATATTGCCCGCGAAACATGGCAGGCAGCAGGCATAGCGCATAAAATCTCGCTTCATCTGCAGCCGGCTTTGCTGACTTTGGACGATTTGATTGCTCAAGGCGAATCGGAAAGCTACGACTTGGCACTTATCGATGCCGACAAACCGCCTACGCCGAAATATTTCGAACGCTGTTTGCAACTGGTACGGAGTGGCGGCGTGATTGCCATCGACAATATCTTGCTGGGTGGGCGTGTCATGAATGAAGCTACCGAAAACGATCCGCCCAGCTTGGATATCCTGCGCCATTTCAACCAAAATCTGCCACACGATACACGTATTATTCCCATTACCCTGCCTATCGGCGACGGTTTGACACTGCTACTAAAAAAATAAAACGACACAATCCGATGAAAACATTATCACATTCCCTGTTTCTTTTGCCGCTTACTCTATTGGCCACATCATGCGCCGTTTCCCATCCTCCCCAACCTGCCGACAATCCCAACTTTGTCCTGCCGGATATTCCGCGCGAGCCTTTGCCTGAAAAAAATATTCCCTATCCGCGCTTGGACGAACAAACCCAGATTGACCACTTGGGCATACAAATCGCCCGACTGGAACGCACCGTTGAAGAATTAAATCAACGCCTGCAAACACTGGAAAAACAGCGAACCATCAAACGCCCAACCCCTTTGGCTCCCAAACCCAAAGCCCAGCGTTTGGACGACCACAAGCTGAAAATGAACTATTTGGCCAATGACGGCGGCGTGCCGTCTGAAACAGACTCAGCCGCACAAAACGAGCTGCGCCTTTATAACCAGGCACAAAAATACTATCAGCGCAATAATTTCTCCGCTGCAGTAGCCATTTTGAAAGAAGCCGACGGCGGCAACGGCAGCGAAATTGCCCGCCGCAATATGTATCTACTTCTGCAAAGCCAACAGCGTCTGGGCAACTGCGAATCCGTTATCGAAATCGGCAACCGCTACGCCAACCGATTCCGCAACAGCCCGCAAGCTCCCGATGCTATGTACAGCATCGGCCAATGCCAATACAAACTGCAACAAAAAGACATCGCCCGCAGCACATGGCGCAAACTGATACAAAGCTTCCCCAACAGCGAAGCGGCAAAACGCGCTTCCATCAGTCTCAAACAAAGATAAACGTTCAGACGGCCTTGTCATCCCCAAGGCCGTCTGAATATTTTTTTACCCTTAATCCATTCAAGCAAAAGGAACTCCTCATGATCCAAGTCGGCATTATTATGGGCAGCAACAGCGATTGGCCGGTGATGCAGCAGGCAGCACAATTTCTCAAAGAATTCGGCGTTGAATACGAAGCACGTGTCGTCTCTGCACACCGTACGCCTGATTTGATGTTTGAATACGCAGAAACCGCACGCGAACGCGGCATCAAAGCCATCATTGCCGGCGCGGGCGGCGCAGCGCATTTGCCAGGCATGGTCGCTGCCAAAACCACGGTGCCCGTCTTGGGTGTTCCCGTTCCCAGCAAATATCTGCGCGGCGAAGACTCCCTGCTTTCGATTGTACAAATGCCCAAAGGCGTTCCTGTTGCCACATTTGCCATTGGCGAAGCCGGTGCGGCCAATGCAGCGCTGTTTGCCATTTCACTTTTGGCCAACGAAAATCCTGAATTGGCTGAAAAACTGGCGGCTTTCCGTGCCAAACAAGAACAAACCGTTCTAGCCATGGAATTGCCTGAAGCATAAGGAACTAAGGCCGGCTGAAAGTTGTAAAGAGAAACTTTGATTTCGTTTTACGATTATTCAGACGGCCTTTTTTCTTTTATCAAATTGAATTAATGCCATGAAAATCCTAGCATTCGTCCTACTCTCCACCATGCTTTGTGCCTGCCAAAGCCCAAGCATTCCTACTCAATCAACTGCCATTCCATCTCAGCAACAAGCCCAAGATACAACCGGCAATCTGATTATCTTCTATGATGCCCAAACCGGTTCCGCGCCATTGCTAAAAGCAGTAAAAACCTCAGGTGCAACTTTGATTTACGAATACAAAAACCTGCACGGTATTGCTATCCGTCCATCTTCCAAGACCAAGATTGAAGATGCCATTGCCTATTTCAAAAAGGTAAACGGCGTATTGTCCGTCGAACAAGATAGGCTGCTGAAACTTCAATAACCGAGTTGGTTCTTTAGCCTGAGACCTTTGCAAAATTCCCCAAAATCCCCTAAATTCCCACCAAGACATTTAGGGAATTTCTCATGAGCACCTTCTTCCAGCAAACCGCACAAGCCATGATCGCCAAACACATCGACCGTTTCCCACTATTAAAGTTGGATCAAGTGATTGATTGGCAGCCGATCGAACAATACCTGAATTGTCAAAGAACCCGTTACCTTCGAGACCACCGCGGCCGTCCCGCCTATCCCCTGTTGTCCATGTTCAAAGCCGTCCTGCTTGGACAATGGCACAGCCTCTCCGATCCCGAACTAGAACACAGCCTCATCACCCGCATTGATTTCAACCTGTTTTGCCGTTTTGACGAACTGAGCATCCCCGATTACAGCACCTTATGCCGCTACCGCAACTGGCTGGCGCAAGACGACACCCTGTCCGAACTGCTGGAACTGATTAACCGCCAACTGACCGAAAAAGGCCTAAAAATAGAAAAAGTATCCGCCGCTGTCGTTGACGCCACCATTATTCAGACCGCCGGCAGCAAACAGCGCCAGGCTATAGAAGTCGATAACAAAGGACAAGTCAGCGGCCAAACCACACCGAGTAAAGATAAAGATGCCCGCTGGACAAAGAAAAACGGGTTATACAGACTCGGTTACAAACAACATACCCGTACCGATGAGGAAGGCTATATCGAGAAACTGCACATCACTCCCGCCAATACCCATGAGTGCAAACACCTGTTGCCTTTGTTGGAAGGTATAGCCGAAGGCACGACCGTCTATGCCGACAAAGGCTATGACAGTGAGGAAAACCGACAACATCTGGAAGAGCATCGGCTGCAGGACGGTATTATGCGCAAAGCCCACCGCAAACATCCGCTGTCGGAAGCGCAAACCAAACGCAACCGATATTTGTCGAAGACCCGTTATGTGGCCGAACAAAGCTTCGGTACGCTGCACCGTAAATTCCGCTACGCCCGGGCAGCCTATTTCGGGCTGCTCAAAGTGAGTGCACAAAGCCATCTGAAGGCAATGTGTTTAAACCTTTTGAAAGCCGCCAACAGGCTAAGTGCGCCTGTTGCTGCCTAAAAGGTGGCCGGATGCCTGATTATCAGGTATCACGGGTACCTGAAGAGAAAAAAAGGGGAATTTGGAACGAAAAACAGCCGAAATCCTGTTTTGGACTTCGGCTGTTGAGAAAAGGGCTATTTTGCAAAGGTCTCAGCCTAATAAAAAAGCCGTCCAAAACGTATTACAACGTTTTTAGACGGCCTTTTACTTGTTCAAAGCGTTAAATCATGCCTCTGCCTTGCGCTTTTGGCTTGGCTTGGCCGAATTCCAATTTGCTCAGTGCAGACAAATAGGCTTTGGCAGTCGCCACCAACACATCGGTATCTGCGCCTTGACCGTTGACCACACGATCGCCACGTTGCAGGCGGACGGAAGTTTCGCCTTGGCTTTCGGTACCTTGAGTTACCGCATTGACAGAGTAAATCTGCAAGGTTGCGCCACTTTGTGCTACGCTTTCAATGGCTTTGAAGATGGCATCAACAGGGCCTGAGCCGCTAGCGGAAGCGTGTTTTTCTTCACCGCGAATACTGAACACAATATCGGCGCGCGGTTCTTCGCCGGTTTCAGTGCTGATTTTTTGGGAAATGAATTTGTAGCTTTCGGTATTCATATTGCCCATTTCGTCAGACACCAAAGCGTGCAGGTCTTCATCAAATATTTCGCGTTTCTTATCCGCCAGCTCTTTGAAGCGTGCAAATGCCGCATTCAACGCCTCTTCGCTTTCCAACTCAATACCCAAATCTGCCAGCTTGGTTTTGAAAGCATTACGGCCGGAGAGTTTACCCAAAGTCAGGCGGTTGGTTGACCAGCCAACTGATTCGGCAGTCATGATTTCATAGGTTTCAGGGTGTTTCAACACGCCGTCTTGGTGGATGCCTGATTCGTGTGCAAAGGCATTTGCACCAACTACTGCTTTATTTGGCTGAATCGGATAGCCGGTAATGGTGGACACAAGTTTGGATACCGGCACGATTTGCGTGGTATCGATGCCAGTTTCCAAGCCGAACAAATCATGACGCACTTTCAACGCCATCACGATTTCTTCAAGGCTGGCATTACCCGCGCGTTCGCCCAAGCCGTTGATGGTACATTCCACCTGACGCACGCCTGCCTGAACAGCGGCCAGCGAGTTGGCAACCGCCATACCCAAGTCATTATGGCAGTGGGTCGACCAGACTACTTTGTCGCCGTTGGGCACGCTTTTGATGATGTTGCTGATACGCTCGTACCACACGGAAGGGATGGAGTAGCCGACAGTATCGGGAATGTTGATAGTAGTCGCCCCCGCTTCGATAACCGCCGTAAAAATTTTGGCAAGGAAGTCTAAATCCGAACGCACTGCGTCTTCGGCAGAAAATTCCACATCATCAGTGTATTCTTTGGCAATTTTTACCGCTTTGACCGCCGCATCAATGACCTGCTGCGGCTTCATTTTCAGTTTGTGCTCCATGTGGATGGGGCTGGTGGCGATAAAAGTGTGAATACGTTTATTCGGCGCAGGGGAAACAGCTTCGCCTGCTTTGCGCACATCGTTTTCAACGGCACGCGCCAATGAGCAAACTGTAGATTTAGTAATGATTTTGGCAATCGCATTAACCGATTCAAAATCGCCCGGACTGGCGGCGGCAAAACCCGCCTCAATCACATCGACACCCATCTTTTCTAACTGGCGGGCAATACGGATTTTCTCCTCTTTGGTCATGGATGCACCGGGGGACTGCTCACCGTCGCGCATGGTAGTGTCGAAAATAATTACACGATTGGTCTGTGTCATTTCTGTTCTCTCCAGAGATTCATTTTTTTGTAAAAAAGCATTCAAATCAAGCGGTCTGCCTTGCGCTTCCGCCAAAGCGGTCAGTTTTTGCAACTGAGCCAAAGGCAGAGAACCGCGTGTACGCCATTTGTAGATAGCCGCTGTGGTCGCAGCATTTTCCGGGTCGTGCTGTTTCAGGGCTTCGGCCAGCGCGTTTACGCCGCCAAAATAGGCAACCAAACGGTCAATGTCTAATTGCATGATGTTCCTTGTCCAAATCTGATTAAGATTATTGTGTTCTGGTTTTGCATTATACTCATTTTAGACAAAACGACAATCTATTTTTATCAAAATATTGGTATAAATTTTAAAACTTGAGAAATTTTTATACATTTTGTCTAATTTGGACTATTAAAAGCTCCTCTCAAACCGAACACATCCTAAATATAGTAAACTAATCCCCTATTTCCCCGATTTGAAACACATTATGCCCCATACCATCCCTACCAACCGCTCCGACATCGAATGGCGCAACGAAAGCACACAAAAGCTGCCTAAGCAGGCGGTTTACATACAAGAAGCAGGCGCAACAGAAATCTTAAAAAATGCCCACGCGCAAACTGCAACTGTTTGGACTGGCGATTTGCACAATGCCAAGCAAGTCTTATCTGCAATGAAAAAACGTATCCGCAGGCCGTCTGAAAAAAAGAAAGGCGCACCTGCCGATATTCAGACAGCCTTTCATGCCCACCGTATGAAACAGGCGCAACAAAGCCGTTTGCTCAATATGCTTGCCATCGAAATCCAACCTAATTTTCAACTGGACAATGCACGCGCACCCGACATCTACGCCGCCTTGTGCGATGTTTACGACACACTAAACGACAAACCGTTTCTTTTGCCGCTGAATCAATTATTGGGTTTTATCGGTGCACACGAATGGCACAAAAAAGGCATAGACATTCCTCAGCTTGATGGAAAAATCCATGTTCCTTTCGGCGTATTCTCTCCACTGCGCGGCGAGTATTTGGATTTAATCACACAAGCCCCACTCGCTCCCCATATTCAGACGGCCTTTGACATCGGCACCGGCTCAGGTGTTATTGCCGCTATTTTGGCCAAACGAGGCATACCCGACATCATTGCCACAGACACCAACCCCAAAGCAATTGCCTGCGCCATAGCAAACCTCAAACGCCTAGGCTTGGATAAAGCCGTCAACATCCAATCGATTGATTTATTTCCCAAAAGTTACGCCGACCTTATCGTCTGCAATCCGCCTTGGCTGCCGGCAAAACCGACCTCCGCTATTGAGACTGCCCTTTACGACCCCAATCATGCCATGCTGACTGCGTTCCTCAATGGCGTACGCAAGCACTTAAATCTAAACGGTGAAGCCTGGCTGATTATTTCAGATTTGGCAGAACACTTGCATTTGCGCGATAAAGACTTTCTAAACCAATGCTTTCAGACGGCCTCACTCAATGTAGTCGATATTCTGAAAACCAAACCTCAACACAAAAAAGCAATAGATGAATCCGATCCTTTGGCGTTTGCCAGAAACAAGGAAACTACTTATCTATACCGTTTGAAAGCGATATAAAATCAAGGCCGTCTGAACATTCAGACGGCCTTTAAGCATTTCCACAAAAGAAAACGGCATATCTGTAAAGATATGCCGTTGATGGGAGCAGGGACTGCTATATTTGGCAGTGGTTTGTGTTTTAGTCCTCTTGCGCCGCTGTTTGCAGGTAGTTTGGCAAACCGACTTTGCCAATCAATTCCTGCTGAGTTTCAAGCCAGTCGATGTGTTCTTCGTTGATGTCTTTTTGTTTTTCCAACAAATCACGGCTGACATAGTCTTGTTGCTCTTCTGCAAGAGCGATGGCTGCAACCAGAGCATCATGTTTTTCATACTCTTTTTTCAGATCGCAAGCAATGATTTCTTCGGTAGATTCACCGATCAACAGTTTGCCCAATTCTTGCAGATTAGGCAGGCCTTCCAAGAACAAAATACGCTCGATCAAATCGTCTGCGGATTTCATTTCGCGGATGGATTGTTTGAAGAAGTGTTCGCCCAATTCTTCAAAGCCCCAGTTTTTCAAAATACGGGCATGCAGGAAGTATTGGTTAATGGTAATCAGCAACAAACCTAAGTTTTTGTTCAGCTCGCGAATAACTGAGATATTACCTTTCATATTCAGCTCCTTATACGTTATACGCTAGATTACAGTTGGCTTTGGTAGTAGTTGCCTTCGCCGACCAATTCGATCAGACGCAGTTGTTGTTCCAACCAGTGAGCGTGATCTTCTTCAGTGTCTTTCAGTTGGGCAATCATCAAATCGCGGGTAACGTAGTCTTGAGCTTCTTCGCACAATTTGATGCCTTTTTTCAGCGCATCGCGTACTTCGTATTCAGTGTTCAAGTCTGCTTTCAGGCAAGAGATTACGTCAGTACCGATGTTCAGTTCGGCACGGGTCATTTTAGGAGTGCCGCCCAACATCAGGATACGACGGATGAAATCTTCGGCGTGAGTGGTTTCTTCTTCCATCTCGTGGTTCAAACGTTCAAACAGTTTGGTGTAACCCCATTCAGAGTACAGGCGAGAGTGGATAAAATATTGGTCGCGAGCAGCCAACTCACCAGACAATAATTCGTTCATGTAATCAATAACTGCTTGGTTGCCTTGCATAATTCTTTCTCTTTCTTTTAAAAGTTGATAATCACGAATGAAGATTCGTGTGTTGTTATGGAATGAGGTAATTGTATGCACAAGTAGCACTTTTGACAAATTTTCTATTTAAAATACAAACAATTATCAAAAAATTTAACCTGCCTAAAAGGCCGTCTGAAAAATTAATCCCCTGTTTTTAATAACAATTTTTTGACATTGGTATTAAGAATCCATTGCATTATTCAAAAACATTTACATTCGTTAACCATAAATAAAAGCAAATAATCCAACAAAATCAATCAAATTTAATTATGAATTATTCTCAACTGCTTTTGCCTGATTTTTTTGAATCACCCATTCCGTCATCACTTGCGAATCGTGCTATAATTGTCAGTTATCTTTTTTTTAAGCAACCAGCTAAACCTTATAAATTATCATGAAACAAATCCGCAATATTGCCATCATCGCCCACGTCGACCATGGCAAAACCACATTAGTTGACCAATTGCTGCGCCAGTCCGGTACATTCCGTTCCAACCAGCAAGTAGAAGAACGCGTCATGGACAGCAACGATCTTGAAAAAGAACGCGGCATTACCATTCTCGCTAAAAATACCGCCATCGAATACGAAGGCTACCATATCAACATCGTAGATACCCCGGGACACGCCGATTTTGGTGGCGAAGTGGAACGTGTATTGGGCATGGTTGACTGCGTCGTACTGTTGGTTGACGCACAAGAAGGCCCTATGCCGCAAACCCGTTTCGTGACCAAAAAAGCCTTGGCTTTGGGTCTGAAACCTATCGTTGTTATCAACAAAATCGACAAACCGTCTGCCCGTCCAAGCTGGGTTATCGACCAAACATTCGAATTGTTCGACAACTTGGGCGCAACCGACGAACAATTGGACTTCCCTATCGTCTATGCTTCCGGCCTGTCCGGCTTTGCCAAACTAGATGAGAACGACGAGAGCAGCGACATGCGTCCTCTGTTCGAGACCATTTTGAAACACACGCCTGCACCAAGCGGCAGCGCGGACGAAACGCTGCAACTGCAAATTTCCCAACTGGACTACGACAACTACACCGGCCGCCTCGGTATCGGCCGCATTCTGAACGGCCGCATCAAACCCGGCCAAGTCGTTGCCGTCATGAATCATGAAGAACAAGTTGCCCAAGGCCGTATCAACCAACTGTTGGGTTTCCAAGGCTTGGAACGCGTACCTTTGGAAGAAGCTGAAGCCGGCGACATCGTGATTATTTCCGGTATCGAAGACATCGGCATCGGCGTAACCATTACCGACAAAGACAATCCTAAAGGCTTGCCTATGTTGAGCGTGGACGAGCCGACCCTGACCATGGACTTTATGGTTAACACTTCTCCTTTGGCCGGTACTGAAGGCAAATTCGTGACTTCCCGCCAAATCCGCGACCGCCTGCAAAAAGAATTGCTGACCAACGTTGCCCTGCGTGTTGAAGATACAGCCGATGCTGATGTATTCCGCGTTTCCGGCCGTGGCGAATTGCACCTGACCATTTTGTTGGAAAACATGCGCCGCGAAGGCTTTGAATTGGCAGTCGGTAAACCGCGCGTGGTATTCCGTGAAATTGACGGTCAAAAATGCGAGCCTTACGAAAATCTGACTGTGGATGTGCCGGATGAAAACCAAGGCGCGGTCATGGAAGAACTTGGCCGTCGCCGTGGCGAATTGACCAATATGGAAAGCGACGGTAATGGCCGTACCCGTCTGGAATACCACATTCCTGCACGCGGTCTGATCGGTTTCCAAGGTGAATTTATGACCTTGACCCGCGGTACCGGCTTGATGAGCCACGTTTTTGACGACTATGCTCCGGTTAAACCTGATATGCCCGGCCGTCACAACGGCGTACTGGTTTCTCAAGAGCAAGGTGAAGCCGTTGCTTACGCCCTGTGGAACTTGGAAGACCGCGGCCGTATGTTCGTTTCTCCAAACGACAAAGTCTACGAAGGTATGATTATCGGTATCCACAGCCGTGACAACGACTTGGTGGTAAACCCTCTGAAAGGTAAAAAACTGACCAACGTCCGTGCCAGCGGTACAGATGAAGCCGTACGCCTGACTACGCCGATCAAATTGACTTTGGAAGGTGCAGTTGAGTTCATCGACGATGACGAACTGGTTGAAATCACGCCACAATCCATCCGCCTGCGTAAACGCTACCTGAGCGAATTGGAACGTCGCCGTCATTTCAAAAAACTGGACTGATTCTGTTTGATTGACGCATTTTAAAATTAAGGCCGTCTGAAAAGTGTTTTAGAAATCCTAGATTTCATTTTTACACTTTCAGACGGCCTTTTATCATCTGTTCAAATAAAGTAAATCGGCATTTCTTCCGCTTGTACTGCTGCTTCATCAGCGCGATCATTCTTACGATATTGCCCCGGCGATATCCCATATTGCTTTTTAAATGCCTTGCCAAAATGCGTTTCCGATTGAAAACCGACCGAGAGCGCAACCGATAAAACCGAATCCGCCGTCTGTTTCAATAATAATGCCCCATGTTGCAAGCGAATACTGTTAACAAAGGCGTGCGGGCTTGTTCCCGTCTGCTGCTTAAATACTCGCATCAACTGGGCGCGAGATAAGTTGGCAATCACGGTCATTTTCTCGATATTCCATTCCTCTTCCGGCTTATCCACTACTGCCTGAAGCAAATTCCGCAAACGTTTGTCCTGCCAACCATTCAGTAAACCGCTTAATTGCGCTTCCCCATTTTTCTCCAGGCTGGCTCGAAGTAGAAATACCAACAACACCGAAGCCAATGCGTTCACAACCGCTACCGAGCCGGACAAAGCCTGACCGCTCTCATATTGCAACAATGCCACCAAATACTGTAAAGAAGGATCGTTGATATTCAGCAAAACTGTGTCAGGCAGCCCTGCCATAATATCCGCCTGAGCTTCATATTCAAACCGCGCGCAGAAAAGATGCAAAGCCGCATCTCCTCCTGCATGACTCTGCTTGACTTTAAATGCGCCTTTTTTACTCGTCAGCACGCTGACACTGAAATTTTCACAACTGCTGTCGCTGCTCAAAGTATGCCCTACGCTGCGCGGGAAAAAAATGACATCCCCCGCACTCAGCAGCCTGGCCTCTTGCTCCCCATCAATTCGGATATAACCTGAACCGGCAGTTACGATATGTACCAAACCATGCGCACGCTTTGGCTCATGCCGCACATACCACTCCCCCCGAAAAAGACATTGAACATCCACACTGCCTTTTACCTGCGCCAATTCGACCAGCCTATCCAAAATATCCATAGTGTTAGTGTTTTTTACCAATAAATGAGATGTTTTGACGATTTTATTCTTCCAATTATTGCAATAATACACACACCAAACACAAACGGATAGGATTTTTTATCTTATCCACTCACATTAAGAAAGGACATATCATGTTTAAAGACTGGCCTGAACATACCGCCTTGGTAAAAAAAGCATTCGGCGAACTGGGTAAAAACCATCCTAAAATGCTGCAAGCCTACGGCGCACTGGATCAAGCAGCCGCTGCCGAAGCACTGGATGCCAAAACACGCGAACTGATCGCCATTGCCGTTGCCATTACCACGCGTTGCGAAAGCTGCATCAGCGTGCATGCAGCCGCCGCAGCCAAAGCTGGGGCAACCGAAAGTGAAATCGCCGGCGCATTGGCCACTGCTATCGCCCTGAACGCTGGTGCCGCTTATACCTACGCTTTACGCGCTTTGGAAGCAGTAGAAACCCAACGCTAATCGGTTTGTAAAATCAGGCCGTCTGAAAGCCGACTCCCCTTTCAGACGGCCTGATGAAATGCTAAACTGATAAAGTTATCATATTGTTTTCTGTCTAATAGGAGATTGAACCATGAAGAAACTGCTGACCGCCGTACTTTTTGCCGCCACTATTGCCACTCCTTTGGCCGCTTCCGCAGCCTCTATGCTAAAAGTTGAAAAAAGCGCGGCACAACCTGCAAAAGCAAAAGGCGTTTGGATTGATGTCCGCTCTGCCGAAGAATTTAAAGAAGGCCATTTGCAAGGTGCACTCAATATTCCGCACGATCAAATCGTTGACCGCATCAAATCCGTTAGCCCGGATAAAAACGCACCGGTCAACCTCTACTGCCGCAGCGGCCGCCGTGCAGAAGCCGCGCTGACTGAGCTGAAAAAAGCCGGCTACACCAACGTAACCAACCATGGCGGTTATGAAGACTTGGTGAAAAAAGGTTTGAAATAAACCTAGTTGATTTTAAAAAGGCCGTCTGAAACTTTTCAGACGGCCTTTATTGCCATTACAGACAGCAACTTCCAAATCTCAAACGTTTGCTGAGACCGGTTTCGTGAATCAATTGTTTGATAACCAAAATATTGGTGTTATCGGCCAAGGCGCGAATGCTGTGTGCTTCCATCGGCTCAAAACGGATAACTTGTAAGCCTTCGGTTTGCAAAACTTCGTCCACCGTTTTGATTTCAGCTTTGCCGTTTAAAACCAAAAGCAAAATAATCGCATCCGCCTCATATGCCGGAATTTCATTATTCTTCTGCAGTGAAAGCTGAACAATCTCCTGATTGCCGTCTGAAGCAATCACGCCGCCCAATAAAGCTTTGGGGTCTAACTCATAATGTTTCATTATTATCCTTTCCGCCCAAACGTTGCCGATTCGTGGACAATCGCTCAAGCAAACCAGTACAATACCGCCCATCTTACCGATAGACACAATATTGTCACATGAACATATTAATCTCAAACGACGATGGTTATCTTGCGCCCGGTTTGGCAGTTTTGGCAAGAGTGTGTGCAGAATTTGCCAATGTCAGGGTGGTTGCGCCCGAACGCGATCGTAGCGGCGTCAGCAATTCCCTGACTTTAGACCGTCCTTTACAACTGAAACAGGCGGAAAACGGGTTTTACTATGTGAATGGTACGCCCACCGACTGTATTCATGTCGGCCAACACGCCCTTGCCGATTTCAAACCCGACTTAGTTTTATCCGGCATTAACAACGGCGCGAACATGGGCGACGATACGCTTTATTCCGGTACGGTTGCCGCCGCGACGGAAGCCTATTTAATGGGCATTCCCGCTATTGCTTTCTCGCTCGCAGATTCCAGCGGCCGTTATTGGGAAACTGCGGAAAAAGCCGCTTGGATACTGCTTTCCTACTTTCTCAAACGCCCTATTTCCGAACCCATCTTATGGAATATCAATATCCCAGCCGTCGCACCTGAGGATATCCAAGGCATAAAAATTACACGGCTCGGCCGCCGTCATCATGAACAAAGCATTGTTCCCATGTATAATCCACGTGGCGAACAAATTTATTGGATTGGGCCGGTAGGCGATGTTTCCGACAGCGAAGAAGGTACCGACTTTGGCGAATGCGCGTCCGGCTTCATCACGATTACCCCCCTGCAAGTCGATTTGACTGCCTACGGACAAATGGAGCAAACCGCTTCCTTTTGGTCAGAAATCCCTGCGCCTTAACAGTCCCTAACAGCCGAACACTTGAGAAACAAGCATATTTTTATTATGATATGCCCCGACGAGAACAATTACCCGAATACGAAAGTCATTAACATGTTGAAAAAAAGTGTATCTTATGCCGGATCGGCAGCTTTGGTTTTATTACTTGCAGCCTGTGCCAGCCAACAACCGGCTCCTGTAGTCGTCGGCACACAAAGCGGTGGTTCAACAACAAGCTCTACCGCTGACAATCCTTACGGTGCAGCGCCTTACAATACCAACACCAGCCCAGCGGCAGATGCTCCATACACTCCGCCGGCAAGTACACCTGCTCCAACGTACAACAGCGGCAGCACCGGCACTTACACGCCTTCTTATGCGCCTGTTGATATAAATGCAGCGACACATACCGTTGTTCGTGGTGATACCGTTTACAACATCTCCAAACGCTACAACATTACCCAAGACAATCTGCGTGCATGGAATAACTTGGCCGACAACACCATCAGCATTGGTCAAACCCTGCGCGTGAAACCTGAAGGCTACGTTGCACCTGCAGCTTCTGCAAGCAAACCTTCTACGCCAACAACTACTGCTCCGACTCCAAGCACTCCTGCCAATACACCAACCGTGTCTACCGGCAGCAGCCGCAACGTCAGCGGCATCACATGGCAGCGTCCGACTACCGGTAACGTTATCGCCAACTTCGGCGGCAGCAACAAAGGTGTGGATATCGCCGGTACGCAAGGTCAGCCTGTTGTTGCAGCGGCAGACGGTAAAGTCGTTTACGCAGGCTCAGGCTTGCGTGGTTACGGCAACTTGGTCATCATCCAACACAACTCCTCATTCTTGAGCGCATACGGCCACAACCAACGCCTGCTGGTCAATGAAAACCAAACCGTTAAACGCGGTCAAACCATTGCGCATATGGGTAATACCGATGCATCTCGTACCCAGTTGCACTTTGAAATCCGTCAAAACGGCAAACCGGTCAATCCGGCAAATTATGTTGCCTTCTAAGCTGATTCAAGCAACCTAATTTCAATTCAATCCCTGCCTAAATGTCATTTAGGTAGGGATTGTTTGCACCGGTTTCCCATGAAATTTCATCTTCCTCTTCTTTATACCCTGCTATTGGGCGGTTGCACCGCGTTTTTGCCATCATTGGACGAACGCACCCAAAGCAGTTATCTTGACATCCCTTCAACGCCGCGACTGGACAGTGCCTTAGGTATTCCTTCTACCCCCTCCAAGGCCGATATTTCCCATATCTATCTGCTGAACGATGCCCATGAAGCCTTTGTCGCCCGTGCCGCCCTGATTGAATCCGCCGACCATACTCTTGATTTGCAGTACTATATCTGGCACAACGACATCTCCGGCAAGCTTTTGTTCAACCTGATTCATCGCGCGGCCGAACGCGGCGTCCGTGTGCGTTTGCTTCTGGACGACAACAACACCAACGGCATGGATGATCTCCTGTTGGCACTCGACAATCATCCCAATATCGAAGTTCGTCTGTTTAATCCCTTTATTTTCAGAAAATGGCGTGCACTCGGCTACGTTGCCGACTTTCCGCGGCTTAACCGCCGAATGCACAACAAATCGTTTACCGCCGACAACCGTGCCACCATTTTAGGCGGACGCAATATCGGCGACGAATATTTTAAGGTTAACGACGATACCATTTTTGCCGACCTCGATATCCTCGCCACAGGGCGCGTCGTAACCGAAGTGTCCCAAGACTTCGACCGCTATTGGGCAAGCCACTCCGCCTACAACGCGACCAGCATCATCAAACGAGGAAACCTGCAAAAAGGATTGGCAGAACTCGATTACACCGACCAAGATAAAAACCAAACGCTTATACGCTACCGTCAAAGCATCGAACACTCCAACCTCTATCAAAAAATGCAGAGCAACCTTATGGAATGGCAAAGCGTCAGCACACGCTTGATCAGCGACGACCCGGCCAAAGGCTTAGACCGTGACCGGCATAAACCGCCTATTTCCGAACGCCTGCAAGATGCCCTCAAGCAACCCGAAAAAAGCGTTTACCTTGTCTCGCCCTATTTTGTACCCACAAAATCGGGCGTTAAGGCCATAAAAAAGCTGATTCACAACGGCGTAGACGTTACCGTCCTGACCAACTCCCTCCAGGCGACCGACGTTGCCGCCGTCCATTCCGGCTACGTCAAATACCGCAAGCCCTTGCTTAAAGCCGGGGTCAAACTATACGAGCTCCAGCCAAACCACGCCGTTCCGACCTCCAAAGACCGCGGCTTGACCGGTAGCTCCGCCACCAGCTTGCATGCCAAAACATTCATCGTGGACGAGAAACGAATTTTCATCGGCTCATTCAACCTCGACCCACGCTCCGCACGGCTCAATACCGAAATGGGTGTTGTCATCGAAAGCCCCGAAATCGCAGGCCAAATGCAGCGAACCCTCGTTACGACCACCCCAAACTACGCCTATCAGGTAACGCTTGGCAATTACAATAAACTATACTGGTATGACCCAAGCGAAAAACGAACTTACGCACAAGAACCAGAAGCCAAATTCTGGAAACGGGTTACTTCAAAAATCCTGTCCATCCTGCCCATAGAAGGATTATTATAGAGGCCGTCTGAAAACATAAATCATGCGGCCGGAGGAATTCATCATGTCTCGACTCATCTGCAAAACCCTATTTGTTTGTACTACCTGCCTATTGTTGGCCTCTTGCGGCACCACCGGCAAACACAAATCCCACAAGCCGCAAACAACCGCCAGAAAAGTCCAACCCGTCCGTATTTCCCATATCGACCGCACCCAAGGTTCGCAGGAATTGATGCTTCACAGCCTAGGCCTGATCGGCACGCCCTACAAATGGGGCGGCAGCACCACAGCCACAGGCTTTGACTGCAGCGGCATGATCCAATTCGTCTATAAAAACGCCCTCAACGTCAATCTGCCACGCACCGCGCGCGATATGGCCGCAGCCAGCCGTAAAATTTCCGATGACAAATTAAAAGCCGGCGATCTGGTCTTTTTCAATACCGGCGGCGCACACAAATATTCCCATGTCGGCCTCTACATCGGCAACGGCGAATTCATCCACGCCCCCAGCAGCGGCAAAACCATCAAAACTGAAAAACTTTCCACTCCGTTTTACGCCAAAAACTATTTGGGTGCGCATACTTTTTTTACTGAATAAATCAAGGCCGTCTGAAAGGTATCGCTACATCATCGATACCTTTCAATCTATTGCTGATGAGTCAAGCTTGATTACAAGATAAGCCCATGCAAAAATTTACCCATAACAAAGCAATAGTAAAATAACACTCAGTTTTAAAAGCTTAAATCATCTTTCGCCCTGTCATTTTGTAAGTACGAAACCATCAAGGATATATCATGCACACAGAATCTGTTCTCACCCTCCTCAAAACCCTGCAAAACCAAATCTGCGCCGCGCTGGAGCAAGAAGATGGCGAAGCCAAATTTGTGCATGAAGCATGGACGGGGAAACTGGGCATCGGCGAAACCCGCGTATTGAAAAACGGCGCAGTATTCGAGCAGGCCGGTGTGAATTTTTCGCATGTAAAGGGAACAAAAATGCCGGCTTCTGCCACGGCCCATCGTCCTGAATTGGCAGGCGCGGCGTTTGAAGCCATGGGTGTGTCGCTGGTCATTCATCCGAAAAATCCTTATGTCCCGACCAGCCATGCCAATGTGCGCTTTTTTATTGCCTATCCTGAAAATGCCGAGCCTGTGTGGTGGTTTGGCGGCGGCTTTGATTTGACGCCGTTTTATCCTTTTGAAGAAGATATTGTGCATTGGCACACAGTGGCGCGGGACGTATGCGCGCCATTTGGCGAATCGGTTTATCCTGAATTCAAACAATGGTGTGACGAATATTTCTATTTGAAACACCGTAACGAAACACGCGGCGTGGGCGGCCTGTTTTTTGACGATTTAAACCGTTGGGATTTCGATACCTGCTTGAACTTTATCAAGGCAGTCGGGGAAGGCTATATCGCAGCGTATCTGCCGATTGTGGCCAAACGCAAAAACACACCTTATGGAGAACGTGAACGAGATTTCCAACTCTACCGTCGCGGACGCTATGTCGAGTTTAACTTGGTTTGGGACAGAGGCACGCTGTTCGGCCTGCAAAGCGGCGGCCGTACGGAAAGCATTTTGATGTCCATGCCGCCTTTGGTACGCTTCGAGTATCAATATGTGCCGGAAGAAGGTTCACCCGAAGCACGCCTCAATCAATTCCTTATACCGCGCAACTGGCTGGAAGAAGCCGGCAGATAGTTTTACCTATAAGAGGCCGTCTGAAAAGCGATTCTCACTGGTTGAGACTACCTTTTCAGACGGCCTTTGCTTCAATTGCTTTGAATTTGCATACCTTTGCCTATCATGCTGTTTCATCTCTATAGAGTTTTTGAGACAATGCGCCCATATAAAAATCACCTCACAAACCACACTAAAAAGGAATAATCGGTGAAACGCATTTTCTTATTTATCGCAACCAATATCGCAGTTCTGGTTGTCATCCGTATTATTTTGGCCATCTTGGGTATCAACAGTACCGACCAAGTCGGCAGCCTGTTGGCTTATTCCGCAGTAGTCGGCTTCAGCGGCTCGATTGTCTCTTTGCTGATGTCGAAAACCATCGCCAAACATTCGGTCGGCGCCGTCGTCATCGACCAGCCCCAAAGCGAAGAAGAAGCTTGGCTGTTGGCAACTGTTGAAGCGCAAGCCCGCCAATGGAATCTGAAAACGCCCGAAGTAGCCATTTACGACTCCCCAGATCCTAATGCCTTTGCAACCGGCGCGACCAAAAACAGCTCGCTCATCGCTGTCAGCACCGGCCTGCTCGACCACATGACCCGCGATGAAGTCGAAGCCGTTTTGGCGCATGAAATGGCACACGTCGGCAACGGCGATATGGTAACGCTGACACTGATTCAAGGTATTGTGAATACTTTTGTTGTCTTCTTGGCGCGTATTGTTTCCAGCATGGTGGCGCGCAACAATGACGGCAATACGTCGCAAGGTACATATTTCATGGTCAGCATGATATTGCAGATCGTATTCGGCTTCCTCGCCAGCATCATCGTGATGTGGTTTAGCCGCCAACGCGAATACCGCGCCGATGCGGGTGCTGCAAAACTGGTGGGCGCGCCGAAAATGATTGCCGCCCTGCAACGCTTGAAAGGCAACCCCAGCGATTTGCCGCAAACCATGACGGCAATGGGCATTGCCAGCGATGCCAAAGACTCTTGGTTCAGTACCCATCCTTCTTTGGATAACCGCATCAGCCATTTGAAAAACCGCTAATCGAAAAATATCAGGCCGTCTGAAACATCCATTTCAGACGGCCTTTTTTTATTTCTTCATCAAAGCCCGTTTGATGATAATCATCCAGTCTTTCTTATCCAACAGCGGCCGCTGGTTAAACACATCATATTTGCAACCGTCCAGCTTCTGCAAAATCAACTGACCGCCGACAATAATCATGCGCAGCTCAAAACCGATTCGTCCTTTGAGGGTTTTGCCCAACGGCGATCCGGCCTTCAGCATTTGAAAAGCACGTTGGCACTCGTGCGCCATCAGTCGTTGAAAAGCAAAGTCGGCTTTGCCGGCCGCAATCTGCTCTTCGCTGACTTTGAACTTCTGCAAATCTTCCTGAGGGATGTACACGCGACCTTTCTGCCAATCTACCGCCACATCCTGCCAGAAATTAATCAGCTGTAAGGCAGTACAAATGCCGTCGCTTTGCGCCATGCTCACTTCATCGGTTTGCCCGTACAAATGCAGCATAATGCGCCCCACCGGATTGGCGGACAAGCGGCAATAGGCAATCAATTCGCCAAAGTTTTCATAACGGGTTTTGAGCACATCCTGACTGAACGCCGCCAGCAAATCATAAAACGGCTGCAACGGCAATTGAAACGGCTCAATCGCTTCGTTGTACAAACGCTGCATCAATGCCGTTTGCGGTTTCCCGCCTTGTGCAATGCGGTCTAACTCTGCCTTCAGCTCATCCAGTTGGCGCAGGCGTTCGGCTGCTTCGGCATTACCTTCGTCGGCAATATCGTCCGCCGTCCGTGCAAAAGCGTAAACGGCGTGAATCGGCTTGCGCAAACGGCGCGGCAGCACAATGGAGCCGACAGGGAAGTTTTCGTAATGATTGACTGACATGGGGAATCCGAAAATTTAAATAAAATGTTTTTGCTGACAGGCCGTCTGAAATTCAGACGGCCTTACGTTTGGCCGCAAAGAAATCCTGCAATACGCTTTGGCATTCTCCTGCCAATATGCCGCCTAAAATTGCGGTATGCTTATTCAAACGTTTGTCGGCAAACAAATCGACCACGCTGCCTGCCGCACCGGTTTTAGCTTCGGCTGCACCATAAATCACGCGCCCGACCCGTGCCTGTATCAAGGCAGATGCGCACATGGAACAAGGCTCTAAGGTAATGTACACGTCACAATCTTCCAAACGGTAGTTTTGTAAGGCTTTGCCGGCAGCGGCAAGCGCATTGATTTCGGCATGATGGCTGACATTGTGGTCGCCAATGCAGGTATTGTGTGCCGTTGCGATTGCCTTGCCTTGATATACGATGACCGCGCCAACGGGGACTTCGCCCAATGCCGCCGATTGTCTGGCCTGTTCTATCGCCAGCCGCATAAAGGTTTCCATATCGTTTTGCGAAGGAAAAACGGCAACAGGCGGATGGTTTTTCAAGGTCTTGCCCAGCTCCGTCTTTCTCTCCTCGGAAATATGCCGGACATCCACTCCTGAAACTAACGCATCCAGTTGCCACAAGGTGCTTTTGGTTACGGTCAAACCAGATGCTTTCAGCAATAGAAATGCGCGGACTGCGCCGATTTCCTGTAAATCTTCCAGTGAACAAATACCCAATTCTTTTAGCGCGGCCAATGTTTTAGGGGCAAGTGGTGGCGTAGTCAGCATGGATTATTCCTGAAAATGCTGACGCGCCAAGGCTAAGGCCGTCTGAACATAATCGCTGTCTGCGTAAGGATCTAACGTGTGCGCCAAAGGAATTTTCCGCAACCAGGTCAACTGGCGTTTGGCAAGCTGGCGCGTGGCGACAATGCCTTTTTCGACAAAGGTGTCATAATCGGTTTCGCCTTCGAGATAATCCCAAGCCTGACGGTAGCCCACGCAGCGCATAGACGGCATATCCGCATGCAGTTGCGGATAATCGCGGCGTAAGGCGTGCATTTCATCAAGGAAACCGTGTTCCAGCATATTTAAAAAGCGTTTTTCGATTTGGCGATGCAACAAATGACGGTCTTCGGGAATCAGGGCAACCGTGCATAAATCCAATAAGGGCGCAGCCTGCTTCTGCTCCGTAAAATGTTCACTCAAAGGCTTACCGGTCAGAAGATAGACTTCCAAAGCGCGTTCAATACGCTGGCTGTCATTGGCTTTCAGACGGCCTGCTGTAATCGGGTCAACTTCCTGCAAACGGCGATATAGGCCTGCTAGACCGTGTTCGTTTTTTTCTGCCTGAAGCTGTGCGCGCACTGCCGCATCCGCGCTAGGTAAGTCGTTCAAACCTTCCGTCAGCGCGTGGAAATACATCATCGTACCGCCGACAATCAGCGGATAGCAACCGCGCGCATGTATTTCGTTCACCAAGCGCACGCAGTCGCCGACAAAATCCGCCGCGCTGTAACTTTCCAGCGGCGAGATAATATCAATCAAATGATGCGGTACGGCGGCAAGCTCTTCGGCAGTCGGCTTGGCCGTGCCGATGTCCATGCCGCGATACACCAGTGCGGAATCCAAACTGATGATTTCCACCGGCAAAGATTGGGCAATATTTAAGGCCAGTGCGGTTTTACCGCCGGCGGTCGGGCCGAGTACGGCGAAGGCTTTGAGCGCGTTCATAAGAAAACGGAAAAATTAAAAATGCAATTATAGCAAACCCGTGCAGACCATATTTCAGGCCGTCTGAAACATTTGCCCTACATTATCAAAAGCGTTACACTTGCTGCGCCGTTTCAGACGGCCTTTTATATTGATTTCAAACCTGCTGCTGCCGTCATTGCGCCGTCAGTCAAGCCGTCAGTGACACTGCGTCGCTGTAAACACGAAAGAACACACTATGACCGTATCTCCCGTAGCCTTGCGCCGTCAAACCGAGCGCAAGCCGCATCCGACTGCACGTTATTGGAAAAAATGCGATGTCGAGGCTTTGTTTGGACTGCCTTTCCTCGACCTCGTTTTCCAAGCCGCCGAAATCCACCGCCAAAACTTCAACCCGCGCGAAATCCAGCTTTCCACCCTGCTCTCCATCAAAACCGGCGGTTGCCCTGAAGACTGCGCCTACTGCCCGCAATCGGCACACCACAACACCAATCTAGGCAAAGAGCAGATGATGGATGTGGACGAAATCGTCGAAAAAGCCAAAATTGCCCAATCTCGTGGCGCCAGCCGTTTCTGCATGGGCGCGGCATGGCGCGGCCCTAAGCCCAAAGACGTGGCCGTCGTTTCCGAAATCATCAGCGCGGTGAAAGGCTTGGGCATGGAAGTATGCGGCACATTCGGCATGCTTGAGGACGGCATGGCTGAAGACTTCAAAAAAGCCGGCCTGGACTACTACAACCACAACCTCGACACCGACCCCGAACGCTACAACGACATCATCCACACCCGCAAACACGAAGACCGCATGGATACTTTGGGCAAAGTCCGCAATGCCGGTTTGAAAGTCTGCTGCGGCGGCATCGTCGGCATGAACGAAACCCGTGCCGAACGCGCCGGCCTGATTGCCAGCCTTGCCAACCTAGACCCTCAGCCCGAAAGCGTGCCGATTAACCAGTTGGTTAAAGTAGAAGGCACGCCGCTGGCCGATGCCGAAGATTTGGACTGGACGGAATTTGTCCGCACCATCGCCGTCGCGCGCATTACCATGCCGCACAGCTACGTCCGCCTGTCCGCTGGCCGCAGCAATATGCCTGAATCCATGCAGGCCATGTGTTTCATGGCTGGCGCAAACTCGATTTTCTACGGCGACAAGCTGCTGACTACGGGCAATCCGGACGAAGACGGCGACCGCCTGCTGATGGAAAAATTGAATTTGTATCCGCTGCGCTTTGAATTGGAAGAAGAATACAAAGCCGCGCAGGAAACGCCTAAAATCAAAGTCGACTATTAACTGTCATGATAAAAGGCCGTCTGAAACTTTTTCAGACGGCCTTTTATTGTTATTCAACATTAAAACTTTCAATTTTCCGTATCCATTCTTCCGTTTCCGCCTCGCTCAAAAACGAAGCGCGGAACGAATTGGCGCACAAGGTTTTGATTTCTTCCGCACTCAAATCCAAAGCCTCGGCAAGCGCTTCAAAATTGCGGTTCATATAGCCGCCGAAATACGCCGGATCGTCCGAATTGACGGTTACCAACACGCCGCGTTGCAACATACGGCGCAAATTGTGTTTTGCCATCTCAGGGAACACTTTTAATTTCAAATTGCTCAATGGGCAAACGGTCAACGGCATTTGTTCTTTAATCAAACGCGCCATCAAGGCCTCATCTTCTTCCGCCCGTACGCCATGATCGATACGGCAGACATGCAGTAAGTCCAAAGCCTCGTAAACATATTCCGGCGGGCCTTCTTCTCCGGCATGCGCCACCGTCAACAAACCCTCCGCCCGCGCCTGTGCAAACACGCGCTCAAACTTAGACGGCGGATGCCCCAATTCGCTCGAATCCAAGCCTACGCCGATGATGAGTTCTTTATAAGGCAAAGCCTGATTTAAGGTTTCAAATGCGCTTTCTTCCGACAAATGACGCAGAAAACACATAATCAAACGCGTACTTATGCCCCACTGCTGTCCGGCTTCACGGCAGGCGCGGACAATGCCGTTAATCACGGTTTCAAACGCTACGCCCCGCGCAGTATGGGTTTGCGGATCGAAAAATATTTCCGTATGCACGACATTGTCTTCGCGGCAACGCTCAAGATACGCACGGGTCAAATCGTAAAAATCCGCCTCGTGCAGCAATACGCCGGCACCGGCATAATAAATATCCAAAAACGACTGCAAATTGTGAAAATCATAAGCCTGCCGTACCGCATCGACATTTTCATAAGGAATCGCTATATGGTTACGCTTGGCGATTTCAAACATCAATTCCGGCTCAAACGTCCCTTCGATATGGACGTGCAGCTCGGCTTTGGGCAGGGCTTGGATAAATTGTTTGATATTCATATTTTCTCTGATTTTCGGTTTATATTTAATATTGAAGGCCGTCTGAAACTTTCAGACGGCCTTTGACCATTTACCTGTTAAAAACCATTTTCCATCATGATTTCGCCGGGGATGCGGTTGCGGTGCATAGCGTAGCCCAAATCCATCAGGGCTTGGAAAGTATCTTTGACCATTGCCGGATTGCCACAGACCATAAAGCGCGTATCGGCCTTGGTGAACTTGAAGCCGACTTTTTCTTCCAAGCCGCCATTCTTCAGCAATTCAGGAATCCGTTTGCCACTCAATGCGCCTTCCGTTTCCTCTCGCGTGGTAACCGGAACAAAAGTGAATTTATGGAAATATTCTTCAATCAGCGGATGCTCTTTTAAATCGGCAAGGCGCTGGTTGAAAATCAACTCATCGGCGTAAGAGACGGAATGCGCCAAAACCAAACGGTCGAAACGCTGCCAAATTTCAGGCTGCTCGATAATGGAGAGGAAAGGCGCAATGCCTGAACCCGTGCAGAGCATGACCAAATCTTTGCCATCGAGGAAACGCTCGGGCAAGAGGAAACCGGTAGCCGTTTTATCCAGCAAAATGGTATCGCCCTCTTTCATTGCAGCAAAACGCGCCGACATCGGGCCGCCTTCGATTAACACCGCGAAATACTCAAGCGTATCGGCGTATTCGGCAGACACGACAGAATACGCGCGCCAAATAAAGCCCTCGCCGTCACGGAAACCAAGGCGAGAAAACTGCCCTGCCGAAAAACGGTAGGACTCAGGGCGGCTGATGGCAAAAGTCATCAACTTAGGCGTATGGTGTTTGATCCACAAGACTTTTTCTTCGGTAAACTTGGCTTCTGGAGAAGCTGCCATAATAGGTTTCCTTGATATTCGGTATCAGTTTCAAATAGGGCTTATTATAAAGATTCAAAAGGCCGTCTGAAATATTTATTTTCAGACGGCCTTTAAGATTATTCACGGCGCAAACGGATGCTGATGCCTTTTTGTTCCAAAATCAAATCTTTACCGTCAAAACGATAGTTCCATACGCTTTGTTTGCACAAAAACGCATCTTCCAGCTTCATGTCTTCACACAGCATCATGCTTACCGCAATATGACCAAAATCAATTTTGTCCGAACCAATCGTATTGGCTTGGAACATCATACCGTTGCAACCCATCTTGCCATACGCCTTAGGCATCTCGCTCAAATCCAGATAGGCATCAGTACCGGCCAAATCTTTTTCGGTGAATTTATTGAAAGCAACAACACGCCATTTGGCGGCTAAAGTGGGTTGCGCAGCTTGTTGAGTTTGTACCTGCGCTTTAGAGGCTTGTTCAGGCTGAGATGCTGAAGGAGATGTACAAGCTGCCAAAACTACCATACTCATCAATGCACCGAATAATGTTTTCATATCTATTCCTTTGTTATTGCTAAAGGCCGTCTGAAAAACCATTCATCTTCAGACGACCTTTAAGCCTTATTTACAAAGTCGTATCCAATGCTTTGGAAATATCGTTCCAAATATCGTCAACGTCTTCAATACCGACAGAGAAACGCAGCAGGCCGACTTTGATGCCCATTTCCATTTTCACATCATGCGGCACGCCGCTGTGGGATTGGGAATAGCAATGGTTGACCAGACTTTCCACACCGCCGAGGCTGGAAGCCATTTTGACCAGTTGCATGTTTTTAATCACGCTATTGGCCGCTTCACGCGTATCGTTTTTGAGATAAACCGTAACCACGCCGCCGATGCCTTTGGGCATTTGTGCTTGGGCGAGTTCGTAATGTTCGTGCGACGGCAGGCCAGGATAGAACACTTTTTCAATGGCAGGATGGGCTTCCAAACGGCGCGCGATTTCGAGTGTGTTTTGGCAATGGGCGTTCATGCGCAAGGCCAACGTTTTAATACCGCGCAACACCAGCCAGCAGTCCATCGGACCTGCAATCGCGCCGGTATGAACCATCATGTCGTGCAAAGGCTGCGCCAGCTCTTTGGTTTTGGCAACGACTACACCCATCAATACGTCGGAATGGCCGCACAAATATTTGGTAGCGGAATGGAATACAAAATCGCAACCCATATCCAACGGCTGTTGCAGATACGGCGTGGCAAAGGTGTTGTCGATGCCGACCAGCGCACCGGCCGCTTTGGCTTTTGCGGCAAGCGCTTTGATGTCTACCAAGCGCAAAAGCGGATTGGACGGCGTTTCCAGCCAAACCAGTTTGACATTGTGTGCTTTGAGCAGCTCGTCCAGATTATCCGGATTGCCCAAATCGGCAAAAACAACGTTTACACCCCATTTTTGATAAACATCGACCAATAAATCATAAGCGCCGCCGTAAATATCGGCGACTGCGACAATGGTATCGCCCGGGCGCAGGAAAGTGCGCCACACGGCATCAATCCCCGCCATGCCGCTGGAAAACGCAAAACCGGCCGCACCATGCTCCAAATCGGCAACAGTGTCTTCCAAGACCTGACGGGTCGGGTTGCTCAGGCGCGAGTAGCGGTAAGGCACATTTTCGCCAATCTCGTGCAACGCAAACATACTGTTTTGATAAATCGGCGGCATCAGCGCACGGTTGTGTTCGTCGCAATCGTAGCTGGAATGGATGGCTTTCGTGGCGAATTTCATTTGGTCTCTGCCTATCATAGATGTGAATAATCGAAGATTTTATCACTATCTGAAAAATAGAAACAATCAATGCAGGCGGATAAAGCAAGTGATATAATCTCGCATTTGCAAATCGGCCGACACGAGCCGATTCCCTCCACACGCATCTCAACAATCCTATCATGAAGGACATACCACGCATGAACGCCATTGCAGACGTGCAATCCAGCCGCGATTTACGCAACCTGCCGATTAATCAGGTCGGCATCAAAGACCTGCGCTTTCCAATCTCGCTCAAAAGCAAAGAGGGTGAACAATCCACCGTCGCCCGCCTGACCATGACGGTTTTCCTGCCTGCCGACCAAAAAGGCACGCATATGTCGCGCTTTGTCGCTCTGATGGAAAAACAAACCGATGCTTTGGATTTCGATACGCTGCACAAGCTGACCGCCGATATGGTTGCCCTGCTAGATTCGCATTCCGGCAAAATCAGCGTTACCTTCCCATTTTTCCGCAAGAAAAGTGCACCTGTCTCCGGCATCCAATCGCTGCTTGACTATGATGTTACCCTGACCGGCGAAATTAAAAACGGTACATACAGCCACAGCCTGAAAGTGATGGTTCCGGTTACTTCATTGTGTCCGTGTTCCAAAGAAATTTCCCAATACGGCGCGCACAACCAACGTTCGCATGTGACGGTCAGTCTGATTGCGAATGCGGATGTAGGCATTGAAGAAATCATCGATTACGTTGAAGCACAAGCAAGCTGCCAGCTCTACGGTTTGCTCAAACGCCCTGACGAAAAGTATGTAACGGAAAAAGCATACGAAAATCCGAAGTTTGTCGAAGACATGGTTCGTGATGTGGCCACGGTGTTAATTGCAGACAAACGCATCGAATCATTCGTCGTCGAAAGCGAAAACTTCGAATCGATACACAACCATTCCGCTTACGCTTATATCGCTTATCCTTAAAAGCCGAGCCGAATAGAAACAAAGGCCGTCTGAACATTTCAGACGGCCTTTGGCATAGATTGAACGATAACATGAGACTATCGGTCATATATGGGCAACCCTATTTCGATATAATTCAAAAGCATTAGATTTCTCTCGCAATATTTAACATAAATTAAGCCGATTGTTTTCCCCATCATTTATAATGACGGTTTCTCAACGGCATATCCGTGGATATTATGAAAAAATTCCTTTATTTCCTCATTGCATTTTTAGGCTTGAGCAGCTTCGCATTCGCAGTAGATGCCAATGATTTACTGCCCCCCGAGCAAGCCTTTGTACCTCAAGTCAATGTATCCGACCAAGGCATCAGCGTGCAGTTCAAAATCGCTGACGGCTACTATATGTACCAGTCCAAAATCGTTGCAGCGACCAATCCTGACAAAGTCTTGGCCGAACCCAAATTCAGCAAAGGCGAAGAAAAAGAAGACGAATTCTTCGGCAAACAAACGGTTTACCACCATACCGCACAGGTTGACCTGCCTTACAAACAAGCCGCGCCGCAATACAAACTGACGCTGACTTATCAAGGCTGTGCCGAAGCCGGTGTGTGTTATCCGCCTGTGGATACCGAGTTTGACGTAAAAGGCAACGGGGTTTACCAGCCGCAAAGCGACGAGCCGGTTTCTGCCAAAGACCGCTTTTTGCAACCGTCCGCCTCTTCAGACGGCCAAATGCCAACGCAACCCAGTACAAACAATCCCGACAGCAGCCGCTTCAAGCTCTCTTGGGATACTTTAAACGCCAACCTGTTGGCGTTTTTTGTCGCAGGTTTGGGCTTAAGCTTTACCGCCTGTATGTATCCGCTCCTGCCGATTGTTTCCAGCATTGTCGTGGGTGATAAAAAAGCCGGCAAAGGCCGCGCGTTCACCTTGTCGATGGTGTATGTACAAGGCTTGGCATTGACCTATACCTTGGTCGGCGTGATTGCCGGTTTGACCGGTGCGCTGTTGACTGTATGGCTGCAACAGCCTTGGGTTGTGCTTGCCGCCGCCGCGTTGATGGTAGTACTGGCAATGTCCATGTTCGGCCTCTTCAATATCCAGCTGCCCAACTCCGTCCAATCCTATTTCCAAAACCAAAGCAACAAACTCTCCGGCGGCAAAATCATTTCCGTCTTCATCATGGGTATTTTATCCGCCCTGATTGTCGGCCCTTGCGTTGCGCCTCCGCTGGCATTTGCTTTGGGCTATATCGGTCAGACCGGCGATGCCGTATTGGGCGGTCTGGCGCTTTATGTCTTGGCACTCGGCACCGGCGTACCGCTCATCATCATCGGTACATTCGGCGGCCATATCCTGCCTAAAGCAGGCGACTGGATGAACGGCATCAAATATGCATTCGGCTTCATCTTGCTGGCCGTTGCCGTATACCTTGCCACACCGCATCTGCCTTATTTCGCAGTAGTCGGTCTCTACACCTTACTGATGATTGTTCCCGCCCTGATGCTTTTGGCGAAATCCGGCAAACAAAAAGGCCGTCTGAAAACGGTTGCCGCCGTATTGGGCTTTTTACTGCTGATTGGCAGCTCATGGTTTGGCTGGCAGAGCTTCAATAAACAAACCACCGCCCTGCACCACTTCTTAACGCTGGTTCCGCCATCCGAAGCCGGACAAGAAACCGACCACGGTAAAATGTTTACCGATGTCGGCGAACTCAAAGCCGCTATGGATGCCGCCTTGAAAGCCGATCCAAGCAAGCCCGTGCTGATTGATTTCTACGCTGACTGGTGCGTATCCTGCAAAGAAATGGCCGCCTACACGCTCAACCAACCGCAGGTACACGAAGCAGTCGATATGCAGCGCTTCTTCCAAATCGACGTAACCGCCAACACTCCCGACCATCAGGCCTTACTGAAAGAATACGGCCTCTTCGGCCCTCCGGGCGTGTTTGTGGTCCACGCCGACGGCAGTCATAGCGAACCCTTATTAGGCTTTGTCAAACCCGATGCATTCATTGAATGGTATCGCAAAAACGAGAAATAGCCGTCTATAAAAAGGCCGTCTGAAAACAGATTTTCAGACGGCCTTTTCTTATGTTTAAAAATTAAAATTCATCTTGAGCCCAACGCGTAGAACGCAAAATGCTGGAATCCACATCTTGAATATTGCGGTGACCGGTAAACGCCATGGAAATATCCATTTCTTTATACAAGATTTCCAACGCACGGGTTACGCCTTCTTCACCATACGCACCCAAACCATACAGGAACGCCCGGCCAATCATTGTACCTTTCGCACCCAAAGCCCAAGCCTTCAAAATATCCTGACCGCTGCGGATGCCGCTGTCCATCCAAACCTCGATGTCGCTGCCCACCGCGCTGACCACATCAGGTAAAGCCTTAATAGCAGACACAGTATCGTCAAGCTGACGGCCGCCATGATTGGAAACGACCAATGCGTCCGCGCCGCTTTTCGCTGCTTTTTCCGCATCTTCAGGTTCCATAATGCCTTTGATAATCAGCTTGCCGCCCCACAAATCTTTAATGCGCGCCACATCGTCCCAGCTCAGACGCGGGTCGAATTGTTCGGAAGTCCATGAAGACAGCGAAGACAAATCACCCACGTTTTTCGCATGACCGACAATATTGCGGAAAGTGCGGCGTTCCGTGTTCAGCATTTTCATACACCATTCTGGTTTGGTCGCCAAATTGATTAAATTGGCGATGGTTGGTTTCGGCGGCGCAGACAGGCCGTTTTTAATGTCTTTGTGGCGTTGACCCAAAACCTGCAAATCGGCTGTCAATACCAAAGCCGAACATTTGGCATCCTTCGCACGCTTAATCAGGTTTTCCATAAACTCGCGGTCGCGCATCACATAAAGCTGAAACCAAAACGGCGAGCTGGTGTTTTCAGCCACATCTTCAATCGAACAAATAGACATGGTTGACAGCGTAAACGGAATACCAAATTTTTCCGCCGCCCGCGCCGCCAAGATTTCCCCATCAGCATGCGCCATACCTGTGAAACCTGTCGGCGCAATCGCTACCGGCATTTTCACATCCTGCCCAATCATTTTGGTTTCGAGACTGCGTCCCTCCATATTAACCAATACCTTTTGGCGGAAACGGATGTCTTTGAAATCCGAAGTGTTTTCACGATAAGTAGTTTCCGTCCAAGAGCCTGAGTCAATATAGTCATAAAACATACGCGGCATTTTACGTTTGGCAACAAGGCGCAAGTCTTCGATACAGGTTATTTTGCTTAAATCACATTTCATTGTCGATTGCCTCTGTTAAGGTAAAGATGGATGGTCAAGGCCGTCTGAACATTTCAAACACCTCATTATTTTACTCCATCAAAACAACTAAATTTTAAGAATAATTTTGATAATCTATATCAGTATCAATATTAAATCAAAACATTTTAACCCTGATATTTGTAGGGTTGATAGCCTTTTTTCAGACGGCCTTAAGTCCAAATTACAGAAAAATAAAGAAAATATTTTCCGATTTAAAAATCAGCCAATGCCACCATTTAAACAAACAATCAAACCGAGCCGCCACATACTTGACTGAAACACTCAGATATTAGACAATTCCCTCCACTAATAAAAACGCCCACACAGGCAACCACACCATGAGACTGACTACCAAAGGGCGATTTGCAGTAACCGCCATGATAGATTTGGCGATGAATGCGCAAACCGGTGCTGTCAAACTCAGTGCCATCAGCGAACGACAAAGCATATCGCTCTCCTACCTCGAACAATTATTCAGCAAGCTGCGCCGTGCCGGATTGGTTGAAAGCCTACGCGGCCCCGGCGGAGGCTACATCCTTGCCGCTCCCGCCGAGCAAATCAATATTGCACAAATCATCTCCGCAGCTGAAGACCGACTGGATGCCACACAATGCGGCAGCAAAGCAAACTGCCACCACGGCGCCCCCTGCCTGACCCATGACCTTTGGGAAAACTTAAACAAAACCATCAATGATTACCTCAGTGGCGTTACGCTGCAAAGCATCATTGAACAAAAAAACTGCAGCGACAGCAGTCATGTCGTTACCTTTACACACATTCATTAAACCGACTTGCGGCGAAGACCGCAGGCAGATGACCAACCGAAAGAGCAAACCATGACCGTCAAAACCCCCGTATACCTCGACTACGCCGCCACCACTCCCGTTGACCGCCGCGTTGCCGAAAAAATGATTCCCTACCTGTCCGATATTTTCGGCAACCCAGCTTCCAACAGCCACAGCTTCGGTTGGGAAGCAGAAGAAGCGGTAGAAAAAGCACGTGCAGACATCGCAGCCCTGATTAACGCCGACTCTAAAGAAATTGTTTTCACCAGCGGCGCAACCGAGTCCAACAACCTCGCCATCAAAGGAGCGGCCCACTTCTACAAATCCAAAGGCAACCACCTCATCACCGTAAAAACCGAGCACAAAGCCGTACTCGACACCATGCGCGAACTCGAACGCCAAGGTTACGAAGTAACTTATCTGGACGTACAAGAAAACGGTTTGGTTGATTTAGACGTACTGAAAGCCGCCATCCGCGAAGACACCATCCTCGTTTCCGTAATGTGGGTAAACAACGAAATCGGCGTGGTTCAAGATATTCCTGCCATCGGCGAAATCTGCCGCGAACGCAAAATCATTTTCCACGTTGACGCAGCACAAGCATGCGGTAAAGTACCTGTCGACGTTGAAGCCGCCAAAGTTGATTTGCTGTCTATGTCCGGCCACAAAGTATACGGCCCTAAAGGCATCGGCGCCCTGTATGTACGCCGTAAACCACGCGTGCGCCTCGAAGCCCAAATGCACGGCGGCGGCCACGAGCGCGGTTTCCGTTCCGGCACATTGCCGACCCACCAAATCGTCGGCATGGGCGAAGCCTTCCGCATTGCCAAAGAAGAATTGGCACAAGACACTGCGCACTACTTGAAACTGCGCGATATCTTCCTCAAAGGTATCGAAGGTATCGAAGAAGTCTACATCAACGGCGACCTCGAACACCGTGCTCCGAACAACCTGAACGTCAGCTTCAACTTCGTCGAAGGCGAAAGCCTGATTATGGCAGTGAAAGAACTCGCCGTATCTAGCGGCTCCGCCTGTACTTCTGCCAGCCTTGAGCCAAGTTACGTCCTGCGCGCGCTCGGCCGCAACGACGAATTGGCGCACTCATCCCTGCGCATCACCTTCGGCCGCATGACCACCGAAGAAGAAGTGCAGTTCGCCGCAGAACTGATCAAATCCAAAATCGGTAAATTGCGCGAACTGTCGCCGCTGTGGGAAATGTTCAAAGACGGGATTGATTTGAACTCGATTGAATGGGCGGCGCATTAATCCGCATTTATAAAAGGCCGTCTGAAAATCAATAAAACTTTTCAGACGACCTATATATAGATTTCATTTGATCCCCTAGCCCCACTAAGGCATAACTTTCAGATTAAAGACATAAACTATGGACGAACAAGAACTCGACCTCGACAATCTCGACAACCTGCTTGAAGATTTTGACGGTGTTACCGTAGAAGGCGGCGTCGATTCAGAGAATGATGACGGCTGCGAAGGTGGCGCATGCAAAATCTAAACTTCAGGCCGTCTGAATATTCGTAAACAAACCATTTACACCATTAAAAACACAAAGGAAACCACATCATGGCATACAGCGATAAAGTAATCGATCACTACGAAAATCCCCGCAACGTCGGTACTTTCGATAAAAACGACGAATCTGTCGGTACCGGCATGGTCGGTGCACCGGCCTGCGGTGACGTAATGCGTCTGCAAATCAAAGTAAACGATGAGGGTATTATTGAAGATGCAAAATTTAAAACTTACGGCTGCGGCTCCGCCATTGCTTCTTCCAGTTTGATTACCGAGTGGGTCAAAGGCAAAAGTCTGGATGACGCGCTGGCAATCAAAAACAGCGAAATCGCCGAAGAATTGGAACTGCCCCCAGTGAAAATCCACTGCTCCATCTTGGCTGAAGATGCGGTAAAAGCAGCCGTTGCCGACTATCGCAAACGTCAGGAAAACAAATAACCGGATTCAGCATACCTTTGTCGGCAAGTTCTCTCAAGATTCCGGTGAGTCTTCGAGAAAAGCAAATCTAATGGTTTCCCCCCTCTTCTTTTGTGAGGCAAAACCAACTGTGCAGAAACTTAATCATTTTGAAGTTGCTACCAAGTTTGGGACTATCTGCCAATCTATCCTCTCTTCCCCGCGGGAGAGGGTTAGGGAGAGGGAATAACGCAGGCTTATATTTAGTCGTTATACCTGCAAAATCAAAGAAGACGATATGCCTTTTACCGATGAAGAAATCCAATCCCTACTTGCTATCAAAGGAATAGGTAAAACCATATTGCAACGTTTGCAGCAAATGGGATTGATGATATTGCCACTCTGGCGGTTGCGGATTTAGACGATATTTTGGAACAGGGCGCACAATTAACCGGCTCAACCTGTTAGAAAATAGTCCGCAGGCTAAAGCTGCTATTGCCGCCGCAATAGAGTGGGCAAAACAGCGTTTTCAGACGGCCTGATAGTTCAAGAGGCCGTCTGAAATAAAAAAGCAGACAAAACAGAAAGTGATCGCGAAATGAGGAAAAAAGCATGATTACCATCACAGAAAACGCAGCCAAATACATCAATAACTACCTGACCAAACGCGGCAAAGGATTGGGCGTGCGCTTGGGTGTGAAAACCAGCGGCTGCTCAGGCATGGCATACAACCTTGAATTTGTCGATGAAGCGAACGAGGACGACCTGATTTTCGAAGAACACGGCGCGCGCATTTATATCGACCCGAAAAGCTTAGTTTATCTGGACGGCACACAAGTCGATTACACCAAAGAAGGTTTGCAGGAAGGTTTCAAATTTGAAAATCCGAATGTCAAAGACTCTTGCGGCTGCGGCGAGAGCTTCCACGTTTAAAATATAAAAAATGGCGGGAAAGTATCAAAACCATCCCGCCATTTTTTGGCTTCTTGTCTATTATAGCTACCCTTGCCTTTTCTTTTTCGTTCTACTTTGTGTCGGAATAAATCAGATTTGACTAAGGCTTTTAAGGCATTGTCTCGTATTTTGCCTTTATTGTGTTGTACCTTACCGGTCATATTGTTTTCCTTTCGTATAAACAGTTTCCGGATTATATCGTAAAATAATCTTCTTCTTTAGATTTTTTCCTTTAATATCATGTCTCAATACTTCAACCTCTTCCAGCTTGAGCCATCTTTCAATATTGATACCGAAGCACTCGAACAAAGCTATCGGGTTTTAGCTGCCCGTTTTCATCCCGATAAATTTGCTTCTGCTTCAGCTTTTGAGCAGAAACAAGCCGTTATGATGTCTTCTACAATTAATGATGCCTACCGCACATTAAAAAACCCTATTGATCGGGCCGCTTATCTCTTGAAAAGTCAAAATATCGATGCTGATGCACCTGAACACACTTCGTTTTCACCAGAATTCCTCATGCAGCAGATGGAATGGCGGGAAACATTGATGGATGCACAAATGGAACAAAACCATGATGCCATCCGAGCACTGGATCAAGAAATCCAAAAAGTACAAAGCAACCTATATCAAGATTTGCAACAAGCATTTGAACAACAGGATTATGAATCGGCCGCACAATGGGTGCGGCATGGGCGCTTTCTTAATAAACTTCGCAATGAGATTGCTTCAATCTTATAAAGTACATTGCTGTTACATTTACCTAAGTTTTATAGCAAATAATTTTATATGTAAAACAAAAACCGTATCAGATTTATCTGATACGGTTTTCTTATCTTAACTACCTATTAGCGTTTTTTACCGGTAACAGTAGCAACAGCCAGGTTTTCGTTACGTTTCAGAGAAACGCTTTCAACACCTTCTGGCAATTTGATATCTGACAAGTGCAGAATGTCGCCGGCAACTACGGATGCACAATCCAGTTCCAAGAAAGCAGGAATGTTTGCAGGCAAAGCAACTACTTCAACAGAAGTGTTCAACAGAGATACACGACCACCTTGCAATTTAACAGCTTGAGAGTTTTCAGCGTTAACAATGTGCAGAGGAACACGGATACGTACAACTTGGTCAGCTTTTACAGCTTGGAAGTCGATGTGTTGAACTTCACGACGGAATGGGTGCATTTGGAAGTCACGCACGATAACGTCTTTAGTTTCACCGTTCAAAGACAGTTTAATCAAAGCAGTATGGAAAGATTCTTTTTCCAATGCGTAGAATACAGTTTTGTGGTCTACAGCGATAGCAACAGGCTCTTGACCTTCACCGTACAGAATGCCAGGGATTTGGCCTTCGCGACGTAGGCGGCGGCTCGCACCAGTGCCTTGGGCTTCGCGAACAGAGGCTTGAATTTCGTAAGTCATGTTTAATACTCCAATTTAGATAAAATCGTCGTCATCGGCCGCGACCAGCTTAAGACGACATCGGGTTATGGCAGCAACATGCCGCCAGTCATCACATCTTCATTGAAAAGATATGAGACGGATTCTTCATTGCTGATACGGCGTACCGTTTCAGCCAGCAAACCGGCAATGGTAACTTGACGGATGCGTTCACATTTTTTAGCTGCTTCAGACAACGGAATCGTATCTGTTACAACTACTTGGTCAATTTCAGAAGAAGCAATTCGATTCACTGCTTCGCCGGAGAATACTGCATGGCTGGCGTATGCCAGTACACGATCTGCACCGCGCTCTTTCAGGGCAACAGCCGCTTTACACAAGGTGTTTGCCGTATCGATCATATCATCTACGATCAAGCAAGTACGGCCTTGAATATCGCCAATGATGTTCATCACTTCAGCCACATTGGCTTTAGGACGACGCTTGTCGATAATAGCCAAATCAGCATTTAAAGATTTAGCAACAGCACGTGCACGTACAACACCACCGATATCAGGGCTGACAACAGTCAGGTTCTCAATGCGCTGTTGTTTAATATCGTTCAATAAAATCGGGGTAGCGTAAATATTATCTACCGGAATATCGAAGAAACCTTGAATTTGGTCGGCATGTAAGTCAACAGTCAATACGCGGTCGATACCTGCTGAGTACAACATATTTGCTACCAATTTAGCAGAAATCGGTACACGAACAGAGCGAGGACGACGATCTTGACGCGCATAGCCAAAGTAAGGAATCGCGGCAGTAATACGACCAGCAGAAGCACGTTTGAGTGCATCAGCCATAGTCAAAATTTCCATCAGGTTGTCATTGGTAGGCGCGCAGGTAGGTTGCAAAATAAACACATCGCGACCACGCACATTTTCCAACAATTCAATGGCTACTTCGCCATCAGAGAATTTGGAAACAGTGGCTTCACCGAGTGAAATATCCAAATGTTTGACAACACGTTGCGCCAATTCCGGATTTGCATTACCGGTAAACACCATTAAACTGTCATAAGCAGCCATATCTTCACCTGATTCTAGATTTGATTTACGCGCAGAAAACATTACGCTTCCCTTCGCCCTATGTCTAAGACACTAATCACGCGATTATACGCGTAAAGACGGGTAAAAAAAAGTTTTTCAGCGTTATTTCGCTCTGAGCGTAAAAAAGCGTGTAAGAAAACTTACACGCTTTTATTTGGCTGGGGAGGAAGGATTCGAACCTTCGCATGCTGGAATCAAAATCCAGTGTCTTAACCGCTTGACGACTCCCCAATAAAGGGTGTTGGCTGGGGAGGAAGGATTCGAACCTTCGCATGCTGGAATCAAAATCCAGTGTCTTAACCGCTTGACGACTCCCCAACAAAGGGTTTGGCTGGGGAGGAAGGATTCGAACCTTCGCATGCTGGAATCAAAATCCAGTGTCTTAACCGCTTGACGACTCCCCAACTTACTAAATCATATGATACAGCGGATGAACATCTAATCCTTCCACACAATAAGCTTCATATGATTGAGAAACCTGTTGGTAAATTGTATGTGCTTTTTGATGAGATTTACTTGCTATAAACAAACAAGCCCCGGAACCAGTCATTAATGCATGACCATATTGGGATAACTCAATATAAGCCTTCCAAACTTCAGGATATTCCTGAAACACAACCGCCTGCATATCATTTTGAAACGGCTGTAACGATTGGAAAGTCGGCATTATGCTGGGTTTGGAATCCCGTGTCAAGCCTTCATGCGCAAAAATTTTAGCTGTTGCCACATGAACGGGGGGCTTAACGATAACATACCATTGTTTAGGGACATCTATTTCAGCCAGCTTCTCGCCTACGCCTTTGGCAAAAGCACTTCTTCCAAAAATAAAAAAAGGAACATCCGCACCAAGACTTACACCTAAATCAATCAGTTGCTGCCTGCTCAAACCGCATTGCCACCATTGGTTTAAAACCATTAAGACTGTGGCTGCATCGGAGCTGCCGCCGCCTAAACCTCCGCCGGTCGGAATCACTTTATCCAACCAGATTTCAACGCCGTTCGGTACGCTTGCATATGGTAGTAATAATTTAGCCGCCCGATAAGTCAAGTCCTGTTCGGGCTCAAGTCCTTCGACCGGCGTATGCAGAATAATTTGCCCATCGGTACGCATTTTCAGATGAACGGTATCATATAAACCGATCAAACAGAAAATACTTTCCAAATTATGATAACCGTCGCTCCTGCGGCCGGTAATCCTCAAATCCAAATTTAATTTAGCCGGCGCAGGAAAGGCTTGGATTTCCTCTGAAACAGACATGACATCCTCTATTTGCGTGCTGCGCATCGGGTTTGTCCATTCTTATCCAAAGAGTGGTTTACTGTATCGAACACCAAGCGGATATTAAACTTGGCATTCTCAAGTTGAAGCGTTTTGGGCTGTCCTGAACTATTTAAAGTACGCGATATCGTCCAGTCAAACTGCTCCAGACGGCCATCAGGCAGAATTTTGTATGGCGCATTGGCAACGCGTTTACCATCTGCCCAAATATGCAAATATTGAACCGGCAAAGCAAAGCCCAAAAGCTGTCTGCTCAATTCCTCAGCCGTTTCCGCCTGATAAACCTTACCCTTACTGTCTACTGCCAATACGCCTTCGCTGTCTTGACACAGCTGGCCTACGGTATTGCCCAACGGTGTATTCACATCAATGGTTTGAACCGCGTTCTGATAAGTCCAGTTGAAATTGGCATAAGAGCCTTTTCCTTCCACTTTGACAGCCAATCGGCCATCCGCACTAAAATCCTGCACCTGCTCTGCTGCTTGCCAACTGTTTTGCTGAGGAAAGTTTGGCTGCGCACAAGCGGCTAAAAGCAATAAGGCTGCAACCGATGATATTTGTTTTAAATTCATGGATATTCCTTCATAGGCCGTCTGAAATCAAACACTTTTCAGACGGCCTTTGAGTTTTATTTGTGTTTTTGAGTATGCGGTTTGCTGGGCGTTATACCGAATTTGGACATTGTCTCTTTTAATACTCGGAGATTGCTTCCGCGTTTCAAACCGTCATTCCAGATTTCTTTGGCCTTGTTTTGGTCGCCAAGTGTCCATAGGACTTCGCCCAAATGCGCGGCAACTTCGGCTTCAGGTTCTTTTTCATAGGCATATTGGATATACGGCAAAGCTGTTTGTGCATCGCCTTTAAGATAATAAGCCCAGCCTACACTATCATTAATGGCTGCGCTTTCCGGCTCCATTTGATAGGCCGTCTGAACCATTTTGAATGCCTCGTCCAAATCCTTGCCGCTTGACAACAAGGTATAGCCCAAAGCATTCCAACCGTGCGGATTATCCGGATACAGCTCTACCACACGGCGTAAATCGGCAATCGCCTTGCCTGGCTGATTCAGCTTCTCATAAACCATCGAACGTTGATACAGTACATTGGCAAGCAGCTCAGGAGAAGCTTGGGTTTTCAAGGATTTTTCGGTAGAACTTACCAAGCTATTTAAAGCATTCAACGATTCTTGAAGATTGGTATTTTTAGACAATACGAACAAAGCCGTATTCAACAAATCACTGGCTTCAAAATAACGTCCTCTTTGCTCGGGCATTTTTTGTGCGCGTTGCACCAAAGCCCAAGCCTCTTTATGGTTGCCCTGTTTGGCTTCGATGGAGGCGGCCAAAATGGTTTTATCAAACGTATAAGCCGTAGCCGTGACCTTGGCCAGCCATTGTTTGGCTTTGGCAAAATCCTCGGCATCATTATAAGAAATCGCGCCAATCAACGCCGCACGGCTGCGCTGCTCTTCCGTACCGGCTTTATAAGCCTTTTCCAGATAACTGTTTACCGCAGAAATATTTTCCGTCTTGCTGGCGGACAATAAGGCGGCCTGAATATACAAATCAGGGTTTGGATTTTCTTCCAACAAAGTCTGCAAACGCTTAAAAGCCTTATCATTTTGGCCATGGGCGATCAAATTGGCGATATCCAATTCCTGCCAAATCGGAGATAAGGTTTTGGTGTCTGTCTCTTTGAAAAAGCCGTCCAGAATATCAGGATGCCGTTGCGCCATCAGACGCAGGGTAACAAAAGTCGGCGGCAGAATTTCGTTGTCCAACTTGGCCAATCGCTGCAATGCCGCAATGGCGTGTTTCTTTTGACCGTCTTTTGCACTAAAAATTGCATCCGCAATCGCCGCTTCTGGAAAGTCTTTATAATTCAATGCTGTTTTATGTACTTGCTTGACCGCATCGCTGGTCAGATTCGGCTGTTGGGCTGCGGTTTGTGCCAAAAGCAGGAACACGCGCTTTTGCTCGTCTTCACTACCGCCGGCAATCACCTTGTCCAATCCGCTCAAGTTCTTATCGGCTTTGCCCAGCAGCAAATTGCGCAACCAAGTCATGCGCTTTTGTGTTTCACCAGGCTCCGGCTCGATTTCGCGCCATTTTTGGTAAATGGCCTCAGCCTGTTCAAATGCGTTTAAAGAAACCGCCATCTCCAAAGCGCGTTCGGCCACTTCGGGAGATTTAGTGCGATGCAACGTCAAAATATAAGTAAACAGTGCAGAGGCGGCATCACCCTTTTGCAGAGCCAGTTCTGAATTTAACAAAGTGAAAACCTGCGAGGTGCGGTTTTGTATACCCAACAGACGTATCCGCTCCTGCTCACGCTCTTCGGGAGAAAAACGGTCGGCACGGCTTTTCTTTTTGATAATCTTAGCCGATTCAAAAACAACCTTTGAATCGCCGGGCGCGGCAAAAGTTTGTGCAGCGAACAACATCATGACAGCCGCAGCTGCTACTTGAATACGGGATGGGGAAAACAACATAACTATCCTTTTTGAGAACCTGCCGGCATTTTCAGACGGCCTAAGCACTTGCAGAACAGATGCAAAGCTTTATTTATCATTCAGGCATAACTGTAACACACGCACCCTATTTTGTTGACACGGTAACCGTAAACCTTGTGTAATCCTCATCTGCATAAAACGATCAGTGCCAAAAATGAATACCGACCACCTTATCCACTTCCTAACTCAAGCTTCACGCTTCAGCAGCCGTATGCAAGCAGAGCGCAATCAATTATTTACCGCCCACACGGTCAAAGAAGCTGCCGTTTTGGTCGGCATTGTCTTGTATGAAGGAGCGTGGCAAATTTTACTGACCAAAAGGGCCGAGACCTTAAGGCAACACACTGGACAAATCGCCTTTGCCGGTGGCCGCAAAGATACCCAAGACGACAGCCTAACGGCAACGGCGTTAAGAGAAGCTTATGAAGAAACCGCCATTCCGATTACCGCATGGCAGACTTTTGCGCCGCTACCCTTTTATGACACGCCTTCCGGCTACCGTGTTACGCCTGTTCCGGCAATTTGCACCCAGTCCGTCAACCCAAAAGCCAATCCCGACGAAGTAGCTGAAATTTTTTATCTGCCTTTGGATTTCGCCTTAAACCTGCAAAACTACACATTCCGTCAGCTTCATCACAACAATCAAACCCTCGCCCTCCCCGCCCTGCCTTTCCGACACTACGACATCTGGGGGCTGACAGCAATCATCCTATATGGACTGGCAGAACGTTATCAGCAATATTGCCAAGCTTTTAAATAAGGCAAGGCCGTCTGAAACCAATGTTTAGACGGCCTGATTTAATCAATTTTCTTTATGCGGCTTCTTCGAAATATTCGACACCTTCTCCGAACCATTTCATCTCATTGCGCAGGGCAACCACTTCGCCAATCACCATTAAAGCTGGACGATCTGCTTCGGCAGCCAGCAAGCCCAAATCTTTCAGACGGCCTGTCCGCACGGTTTGATTCGGTAAAGTCCCATTGGAAATCACGGCAACAGGTGTAGAAGGCTGCCTGCCATAAGCCATCAGTTTTTCCGCAATCTCAGCCGCTTTAAGTGTGCCCATATAGATTACCAGCGTTTGACGGCTTAAAGCCAAAGTCTGCCAATCAGGCTGATTGCCCTCGTGTTTGCTGTGGCCGGTTACAAATAAAGCACTTTGTGCACAATCGCGATGGGTTAACGGAATACCGGCATAAGCAGTAGCTCCAAGTGCAGCAGTAATGCCCGGCACAATGCGGTAAGCGATTCCAGCTTGATGCAGGGTTTGCACTTCCTCCCCACCACGTCCGAACACAAAAGGATCGCCGCCTTTCAACCTTACCACGCGCTCGCCTTTTTGAGCGTGCTCAACCAATAGACGGTTGGTTTCTTCCTGCTGGACATGGTGCGCACCGGCGCGTTTACCCACGCTGATTTTCACCGCATCTTTGCGTACCATCGCCAAAATTTCATCCGACACCAAAGCATCGTAAAACACGGTATCCGCAGCCTGAATCGCCTGCAAAGCATGTATGGTCAGCAAGCCCGGATCTCCCGGCCCTGCCCCCACCAAAACCACTTCGCCGCCAAACGGCGTTTCCCGGTTTAACTGCGTGATCAATTCACGTTCCGCCGCCTCGATATTGTTTTGAGCTGCAAAAATACTGAAACGGCTGTCGAACAACTTCTCCCAAAAATAACGGCGTTGTTCGACATTATTCAGCGCTTGCTTAACCTTTGTGCGCCATTTGCCGGCAATACGCGCCATCGTGCCCGTATGCAGCGGAATCAATGTCTCAATAATCTGCCGCCATTTACGCGCCAATACAGGCGCAGTACCGCCGCTGGATATGGCGATCTTCAACGGTCCCCTATCCACCACGGCAGGTACGATAAACGAACACAAGTCCGCCGTATCCACCGTATTACACAATTTTGCCCGTCGTTCCGCCGCTTCAAAAACACTGTGGTTAAACACGTCGTCATCCGTCGCCGCAATAACAAAATACACCTCGTCCAACATGGCTTCTTCAAACAAGCCGCCCAGCCAAACTATTTTCCCTTCAGCCGCCCATTGCTGAAACTGCGGATTCAGAGTTTCCGCAACAACGCGCACGCGCGCTCCGGCAGATAACAGGCTTTCCGCCTTGCGCTCGGCAACCTTACCCGCACCTGCCAGTAAAACAGGACGGTCTCTCAAATCGGCAAACAAAGGATAATGGCTCATGGTCGTGTTCTTGCTTTATCAATGATTGTCCGCCGATATTAAAGGCCGTCTGAAAAAATAGGAAAGAATGGTTTCTGATTTTCTTATGGTGTTTGGTTATATACCTGCCACAACAAAATAAGTTATAGCGGCAAACACAAAACAGAAGCAGAAAATTTCAAAATAAACGATTAGGAGATAGTGCAACAATATAAAAATTCATTTTTTCACAAATAAATTGCGCCTTCTTCATTTTTCAGACGGCCTTTGCCTGCGTATAATATCGTTTTGTCTACAATTTGAAATCCTAACCAATGACCGAATCCATCCGCCTGCCCGCTTCTACACTCAAGCCTTCCACCGTTGCCCTGCCCGGTTCCAAAAGCATCAGCAACCGCACGCTACTCTTGGCCGCACTCTCCGACAATGTTTGCGAAATCCATTCTTTGCTCAAATCCGATGATACCGACCGAATGCTTGAAGCACTCGACAAACTCGGTGTGCAAATTGAATCTTTACCTGAAGGCCGTCTGAAAGTTCATGGCACCGGTGGCCGCTTTCCCAACTCAACCGCCGATTTGTTTTTAGGCAATGCCGGTACGGCATTCCGCCCTTTGACTGCCGCGCTTGCCGTTTTAGGTGGCGACTATCATCTGCATGGTGTGCCGCGTATGCACGAACGCCCCATTGGCGATTTGGTGGATGCGTTGCGCATTGCAGGCGCGGACGTACAATATCTGGGCAATGAAAACTATCCGCCGCTTCAGATCGGCAAACGCCAAGACAACGGCCAGCGCGTTATTCCGATCAAAGGCAATGTTTCCAGCCAATTCCTGACCGCCCTGTTGATGGCTTTGCCCCTAACCGGACAAGCATTTGAAATCCACATGGTAGGCGAGTTGATTTCCAAACCTTATATCGACATCACGCTCAAGCTGATGGCGCAGTTCGGTGTGAACATCATTAATGAAGACTACCGTGTATTTAAAATCCCGGCCGGTGCCAAATATCATGCGCCCGAACATTTATATGTAGAAGGCGATGCATCCAGCGCGTCTTATTTCTTGGGCGCAGGCCTGATTGCGGGTACACCCATCCGCGTAACCGGTATCGGCGCACACAGCATCCAAGGCGACGTTGCCTTCGCACGCGAACTGGAGAAAATCGGTGCAGATGTGATTTGGGGCGAAAATTTTGTTGAAATTTCCCGCCCTATCGAGCGCAAGATTCAGGCTTTTGATTTGGATGCCAACCATATTCCTGATGCAGCCATGACTCTGGCCATTATTGCACTGGCCACCAAACAGCCCTGCACCCTGCGCAATATCGGCTCATGGCGCGTCAAAGAAACCGACCGTATCGCCGCCATGGCAACCGAGCTGCGCAAACTGGGGGCTGAAGTCGTTGAAGAAGCCGAAGCCATCCATATTACGCCGACCGAAACACTTATCCCCGATGCCATCATCGATACTTACGACGACCACCGCATGGCCATGTGTTTCTCGCTGGTTTCGCTTTTGGGTGTTCCCATCATCATCAACGACCCGAAATGTACGCATAAAACTTTCCCCAACTATTTCCAAGTTTTTGCATCATTGACCAACTGATTGATTATTCAAAGTTTCAGACGGCCTGTTGCATACAAAAAACACAGACCGTCTGAAAAATAAAAATAAAACTATACTTTTTCTTAATTTATGCGATAATAGCTAAATAAATTCTTAGCGATTCATATTTCCTTTCGGAGAGAAAACATGTCAGACGAAAAAAGCAAAGCCTTAGCCGCCGCCCTTGCCCAAATCGAAAAAAACTTCGGCAAAGGCTCCATCATGAAAATGGACGGCAGCCAACAGGAAGAAAACCTTGATGTTATTTCCACCGGCTCCCTCGGCGTGGACTTGGCACTCGGCGTTGGCGGTCTGCCCCGCGGCCGCGTGGTTGAAATTTTCGGCCCGGAATCCTCCGGTAAAACCACACTCTGTCTCGAAGCCATTGCCCAATGCCAAAAAAATGGCGGCATCTGTGCATTCATCGATGCCGAGCATGCTTTTGACCCGATTTACGCCCGCAAACTCGGTGTAAAAGTCGAAGAACTCTATCTCTCCCAACCGGATACCGGCGAACAGGCATTGGAAATCTGCGATACATTGGTACGCTCAGGCGGTATCGATATGGTTGTTGTCGACTCCGTAGCCGCACTTGTGCCTAAAGCCGAGATCGAAGGCGAAATGGGCGACAGCCATGTCGGCCTACAAGCCCGCCTCATGAGCCAAGCCCTGCGCAAACTGACCGGCCACATCAAACGCACCAATACATTGGTTGTTTTCATTAACCAAATCCGTATGAAAATCGGTGTGATGTTCGGCAGCCCTGAAACCACGACCGGCGGTAACGCGCTCAAATTCTATGCCTCTGTCCGCCTCGACATCCGCCGTACCGGTCAGATTAAAAAAGGCGATGACGTTATTGGTAACGAAACCAAAGTCAAAGTCATCAAAAACAAAGTTGCGCCTCCATTCCGTCAAGCCGAATTCGATATTCTTTACGGCGAAGGCATCAGCTGGGAAGGCGAATTGATCGACTTGGGCGTCAAACATGACATCGTTGAAAAATCCGGTGCATGGTACAGCTACAACGGCGCAAAAATCGGCCAAGGTAAAGACAATGTACGCGTTTGGCTGAAAGAAAACCCTGATATCGCCAACGAAATCGATGCCAAAATCCGTGCGGCAGTCGGTATCAATGTCGATATTACCGAAGGCAAATTGGACGATACCGACGGAGAACGTCCTGAGGAATAAGCCTGTTTGAAATAAAAGGTTAAAAAAGACCAAATAAAGGCCGTCTGATATCCGACCATTAATCGGATTTCAGACGGCCTTTTATTCAATACTGCTTAAAGCCCTAATGCCTGAGCGTGAAACTCAATATGCGAATCGATAAAGCTGGCAATAAAGAAATAGTTATGCCCATAGCCCGGACGTACTTTATATTGGATATTGAAACCTTTTTCTCGTGCGGAGCGGACAAACCCTTCCGGTTGCAGGACTTCAGGATACAAAGCATCTTCACTGCCGACATCAATCAAAACAGGCAATTTATGCGAGGCCGTCTGAAGCAGCTCTGTACTGTCATAGCGTTTCCACGTTTCCACGTTTTGGCCCAAATAAGCCGAAAACGCCTGCCTGCCGCCTTCCGTATCGATAGGATGACATAAAGGCGCAAAGGCTGAAACCGCAGCATATCGGCCGGGATGCTTCAAAGCCAACTGCAGCGCACCATGCCCGCCCATGCTGAAACCTGCAATGCTGCGCTCTTGCGTTACCGGAAAATGATGCTCGATCAAATCAGGCAATTCTTGGCTGATATAGCTTTCCATTTGGTAATGCTGCGCCCAAGGTGCTTCAGTTGCATTGACATAAAATCCGGCGCCCTGTCCAAGATAATGTTCCTCACTGTCGGCAACATGCCGACCGCGTGGCGAGGTATCCGGGAAAACCACGATAATATTCCATTGCGCCGCAAAACGTTGGATCCCGCTTTGTTGAACCAATTCAGAACCATCGCTATTTAAGCCGGAAAGAAAATATAAAACAGGCGCGGGATAGCCTTTTAAGACTTGTGGCGGCAGATAGACATCAAATACCATATCCGTCCGGCAGGTTTGAGAAAAATGGCGGTACCGTTCCTGATACCCGTTAAACATCTTTCTGCGTTCCAGCAAATGCAATTCTGAATTTTTCATTTTATTCCTTGTAAGGAAACAACAATGAGCAGAATGTTAGCGCAAAACCTGCTCATCGTGTTGTTGCCCCATCTTTTTAAGGCAACCCAATCTGCTTTAAACAAGGCTTGCCAATCATGCGAAATCATTACGCCGACAGCATTTAAAATCTATACACAATCTCTGTGGATAAATCTGTTGATAAGCTTTGGGTAATCGTAAAATTTTCTTTAGGAACAAACCAAGTCTTAAATTGACTAAAATTTAATCAAATAAAATATAATAAAATCAAGTGGTTATATTTATAAGATTTTACTATAATCATACAGTGAAAATTTATAGGTAAAACAAGGTTATGCGGCTTTGTGCATAAATTAGGGTTGACATCCCTAAAAATCACCCCGAATCAAAAGCTGCGTAAAACAACGGCCGATTTCATCAGATGCCATTCAAAAGACACGCGGCCATACATTTTGCGTTACAATACGCACTTATTTTTAAGAAAGAAAAATACGCCATGAAAGCCTCCCAGTTCTTCATTTCTACCCTTAAAGAAGCCCCTGCCGAAGCCGCACTTGCCAGCCACAAGCTGATGATTCGTGCCGGCTTGATCAAAGCCAACGCATCCGGTCTTTATACTTGGATGCCGATGGGTCTGCGCGTATTGCGCAAAGTTGAAAATATCGTGCGTGAAGAAATGGCCCGCGCGGGTAGCGTGGAGCTGCTGATGCCGGTGGTACAACCTGCCGAACTGTGGCAGGAATCCGGTCGCTGGGAATTTTATGGTAAAGAACTGCTGCGCCTGAAAGACCGTCATGACCGCGATTTCTGTATGGGTCCGACTTGCGAAGAAGTCATTGCCGACATCGTGCGCAAAGAAGTCAACAGCTACAAACAACTGCCAAAAAACTTTTACCACATCCAAACCAAATTCCGCGATGAAGTACGTCCGCGCTTCGGTGTGATGCGCGCGCGCGAGTTCGTCATGAAAGATGCTTATTCCTTCCATGCCGACTATGCCTCGCTTCAGACGACCTATCAAGATATGTACGACGCTTATTGCCGTATCTTCACCCGTTTGGGTTTAGAATTCCGTCCTGTTGCCGCGGATACCGGCAGCATCGGCGGTACCGGCTCTCACGAATTCCAAGTATTGGCTGAAAGCGGCGAAGACGTTATTGCATATAGCGACACTTCCGATTACGCCGCCAATATCGAGCTGGCGCCGACTTTGCCGCTTAAAGGCGAACGCGCCGCTGCTCAGGCCGAGTTGACCAAAGTACATACGCCAAACGTCAAAACCATTGAGTCTTTGGTTGAATTCCTCAATATTCCGGTTGAACAAACCCTTAAATCCATCGTGGTCGAAGGCGAAAACGAAGGCGAACTTGTTCTGTTGCTGTTGCGTGGCGACCATGAATTTAACGATATTAAGGCAGAAAAACTGGCCGGCGTGAAATCACCACTGACCATGGCAAGCCCTGCCGCGATTATTGAACAGTTCGGCGCAAACGGTGGCTCTCTCGGCCCTGTCAGCTTCAACGGTAAAGTCTATGCGGATTTCGCTACCGAAAAAGGCGCAGATTGGGTTATCGGCGCGAACGAAGACGACTACCACTATACCGGCTTCAACTTCGGCCGAGATGCTGACGAGCCTGAATTTGTCGATTTGCGTAATGTCATCGAAGGCGATATCAGCCCCGACGAACAAGGCCGTCTGAAACTGGCGCGCGGTATTGAAGTCGGCCATGTCTTCCAATTGCGCGACAAATATACCCAAGCCATGAATGTCAGCTTCTTGGACAATAACGGCAAATCCCAAATCATGGAAATGGGCTGCTACGGTATCGGTATTACCCGCGTTGTGGCCGCCGCCATCGAACAAAACAACGACGAAAAAGGCATTGTTTGGACCAAAGCAATGGCGCCGTTTGAAGTCGTTATCGTGCCGATGAACTACAAAAAATCAGACGCCGTGCGCGAAGCCGCTGACAAAATCTATGCCGAGCTTTTGGCTGCCGGTGCGGATGTATTGTTGGATGACCGCGATGAACGTGCGGGCGTATTGCTGAATGACTCTGAGCTGTTGGGTATTCCTCACCGCATCGTGATCGGCGATCGCGCATTGAAAGAAGGCAATGTCGAATATGCCGAGCGCCGTGACAATCAGGCTCAAGCCGTTGCGGTATCAGAAGTTGTCGCCAAGGTTTTGGCCGCATTGAACGCTTAAGTCTTTTCAATAATGAAAAGGCCGTCTGAAACTGATTATTTCGTTTCAGACGGCCTTTTTCTGTTTTAATAAATAATGTTTTTTCCGTAGCTCTCTAATATTTCTTTGATTTTCAAAATGGTTTCTTTAGGCGGCGGATGTACCCCTTTTAACTTGTATTCATCGCCGCACAAAGCCCATTTATGTGCGCCCAATTCGTGATACGGCAAAAGCTCGACCATTTCGACATTATCCATATCACCGATAAACTCGCCCAATAAATGCGCTGAACGCTCATCATCGGTATAGCCTGGAACAACCACATAACGAATCCGCGTCGGCTGATTGCGTTCGGCAAGATAGCGCGCGAATTTCAGCGTTTTGGTATTAGGGATACCGACAAGCACTTTATGAATTTCAGGATCGATTTGTTTTAAGTCGAGCATGACCAAATTGGTATGATCGAGCAAATCATCCAAAATCGAATCATAGTGCAAAGCATAGCCATTGCTGTCGAGACAGGTATGAATATCGTGTTCCCGACAGGCCGTAAACCAATCGCGTACAAACTCATATTGCAATAACGGCTCGCCGCCTGTTGCCGTTACGCCTCCGCCTGTCGCACGCAGATAATGACGATAGGTCATGACCTGCTTCATCACAGTTGCCACGTCTAATTCCTGCGCCTGCTCGGTATGGAGATCCCATGTGTCGCGATTATGGCAATAAAGACAACGCATCAGGCAACCTTGCAAAAAGAGCACGTAGCGCAAACCCGGACCATCGACAGCGCCGCAAGATTCAATCGAATGAATAATGCCTTTGCCGTTATAGTGACGGTGGCCAAGGTTTTTCAGTTCCGGCTCGGGAGTGATGGCAAAAGTCGTGGACATAATGTTCGGCTCAAAAATAATTTTGCTGATGTGAATTGTACGATAATAAAGGCCGTCTGAACATTTCAGACGGCCTTGGAGCTTTGTTTCAAAACAAACCAAATGCAAATTTAACTTCTGGTTTGTTTCGCCACCCGGATTACATGGTTTCTGTGAACGTACGGGTAATCACGTCAAGCTGTTGTTCGCGGGTCAACGAGTTGAAGCGAACCGCATAACCGGACACACGAATGGTCAACTGCGGATATTTCTCCGGATTGTGCATCGCATCTTCCAAAGTCTCGCGATTCAAAACGTTGACGTTCAAGTGTTGACCACCTTCCAAAATACCGTCTTCATGGTGAAAATAACCGTCCATCAAACCGGCAAGGTTGCGTTCGCGAGAATGCTCGTCTTTACCCAACGCGCCAGGAATAATGGAGAAGGTATAAGAAATACCGTCTTTTGCAAACTCAAATGGCAGTTTGGCTACGGAAGTCAATGAAGCGACTGCACCGTTGACGTCACGGCCGTGCATCGGATTTGCACCCGGACCAAACGGAGCGCCTGCACGGCGGCCGTCTGGAGTATTACCGGTTTTCTTACCGTAAACAACGTTGGAGGTAATAGTCAGTACGGACTGAGTCGGAGTGGCGTTGCGGTAAGTTTTGTGGGTTGCCACTTTTTTCATGAAGCGTTCAACCAAATCGCAGGCGATATCGTCAACGCGGTCGTCGTTGTTACCAAATTGTGGGTATTCGCCTTCGATTTCGAAGTCAACGGCAATGCCATTTTCATCACGAATCGGTTTTACTTTGGCGTATTTAATGGCAGACAAAGAGTCGGCAGCCACAGACAGACCGGCGATACCACATGCCATCGTACGGATCACATCACGGTCATGCAATGCCATCAATGCAGCTTCGTAGCTGTATTTGTCGTGCATGTAGTGAATGATGTTCAGCGCGGTAACGTATTGGGTTGCCAACCAATCCATGAATTTGTCCATGCGCTCAAAGACAGTGTCGTAGTCCAAAACTTCGTCCATAATCGGCTCGGTTTTCGGACCAACTTGCTCTTTAGATTTCTCGTCCACGCCGCCGTTGATTGCGTACAGCAGAGTTTTAGCCAAGTTAGCACGTGCGCCGAAGAACTGCATTTGTTTGCCGACCACCATCGGGCTGACGCAGCAGGCAATGGCGTAGTCGTCGCTATTGAAGTCAGGGCGCATCAAATCGTCGTTTTCGTATTGGATGGACGAAGTATCGATGGATACTTTGGCGCAGAATTCTTTAAAGCCTTGCGGCAGTTGTTCTGACCACAATACAGTGATGTTTGGCTCAGGAGACGGGCCCATGTTGTACAGGGTATGCAGCACGCGGAAGTTGGTGCGTGTTACCAAGGTACGGCCGTCCAAACCCATACCGCCGATAGATTCGGTTGCCCAAATCGGGTCGCCGGAGAAGAGTTGGTCGTATTCCGGCGTACGCAGGAAACGGACCATACGCAGTTTCATCACCAAGTGGTCAATGAATTCTTGCGCTTGGGTTTCGGTAATCACACCGTTTTTCAGGTCGCGTTCGATGTAAATATCCAAGAATGAAGATACACGGCCGAAGGACATCGCTGCGCCGTTTTGAGATTTAACGGCAGCGAGGTAGGCAAAGTAAGTCCATTGGATGGCTTCTTGTGCATTTTTTGCAGGGCCGGAAATGTCGTAGCCGTAAGAAGCCGCCATTTCTTTCATTTGACCCAAGGCTTTGTATTGTTCGTTGATTTCTTCACGACGGCGGATCACTTCTTCCAAGTCCACACCGTTTTCCAAATCGGCTTGCAGTGAGTTGAACTGGTTGAGTTTGTCTTTCATCAAGAAGTCGATACCGTACAATGCAACACGACGGTAGTCGCCGATAATACGGCCGCGGCCATAAGCATCCGGCAGGCCGGTAATCACACCTGATTTACGGCAGCGGCGGATGTCGGGCGTATAAACGTCAAATACGCCTTGGTTGTGGGTTTTGCGATATTTGGTGAAAATTTCGCTGACTTCAGGATTCAATTCAACGTTGTACACTTTGCACGCATCTTGTACCATTTTCAAACCGCCAAACGGCATGATAGAGCGTTTCAAAGGCTCGTCTGTTTGCAGGCCGACGATGGTTTCCAAATCTTTGTCGATATAGCCTGGAGCATGGCTGGTAATACCGGATACGATTTGCGCGTCGATTTTATACGGCTCATGCGTACGGTTTTCAACCTTGATGCCTTCCATCACTTCCGCCCACAGTTTGGTTGTGGCTTCGGTTGCTGGTGCCAAGAAAGAGGCATCGCCTTCATATGGCATGTAGTTTTTTTGAATAAAATCGCGGACATCTACGTTGGTTTCCCAGTTGCCACCGACAAAACCTTCCCAAGCGGCTGGACGTTGCTGAACATCATTTGACATATCAAGCTCCTAATTTTATTGAAAATATAGACTGTAAATTTTCTGAAAGGATAACATCAATACCCATTTATTTACAGGGGTTTTTATGAAATAAAATTACAGATTTGGTTTTTCTTGATTTACGTCAATGAGAATAATTGTTACTTAGCACTACATCTCACTTTCCAAACATTCGTACTTAAAAACAGCGTAAAATACAAAATTCAGCCCTGAAGACAGGTGTTCTTCAGGGCTGAATTTTTATTGCATTTTATATAAAAGGCCGTCTGAAAATTCAGACGGCCTTTTATTCACTTCATCAATTAAGCAAACGGATGGTGCAGAACGATGGTTTCTTCACGATCAGGACCGGTTGAAACAATAGCCACAGGCGCACCGCAAACTTCTTCAATACGTTTCAGATAAGCTTTAGCGTTTTCAGGCAGCTTGTCGTACTCTTTCACACCGAAAGTCGACTCGCTCCAACCCGGCATGGTTTCATAAATCGGTTTGCAGGTTTCTACCGCATCGGAGCCGCAAGGCAGAATGTCAGTTTTGCTGCCATCAGGCAATTCATAACCTACACAGATATTGATGTTTTTAATACCATCCATCACGTCCAGCTTGGTAATGCACATGCCAGAAATGCCGTTAACTTGAATAGAGCGTTTCAGAGCAGCTGCGTCAAACCAGCCACAACGACGCGCACGACCGGTTACAGAACCGAACTCATGGCCGCGCTCTGCCAAACCTGCGCCCACTTCGTCAAACAATTCAGTCGGAAATGGACCGGAACCCACACGGGTGGTATAGGCTTTAACGATACCCAAAACGTAATCCAGCATTTGCGGACCTACGCCTGCACCGGCAGAAGCGGCACCAGCCAAGCAGTTGGAGGAAGTTACAAACGGATAAGTACCGTAGTCGATATCCAGCAACGTACCTTGCGCGCCTTCAAACAACAGGCTTTCGCCTTTGCGGTTTTTCTCGTTCAAAACACGGGAAACATCGGTAATCATCGGCGTAATGCGCGGTGCAACTTTTTCAATGACCGCCATCACGTCTTCAACTTTTACCGGCTCGGCATTGTGCAGGTGTTGCAACTGGACATTGTAATAAGCCAAAACAGCTTCCAGTTTCTCAACCAGTTTTTCAGGGTGCAACAAGTCCACCACGCGAATCGCGCGACGGGCAACTTTATCTTCATAGGCCGGACCGATGCCGCGACCGGTTGTACCAATTTTGCTTTTACCGCGGGAAGCTTCGCGTGCTTGGTCAAGCGCAATGTGGTAAGGCAGAATCAATGGGCAGGTCGGCGCAATTTTCAGACGGCCTTCGACGTTTTTCACACCGGCAGCGTTCAATTCGTCGATTTCACCCAACAATGCTTCAGGAGAAACGACAACACCTGAGCCGATGAAGCAGTCCAAAGTCTCGTGCAAAATGCCGCTTGGAATCAGGCGCAAAATGGTTTTTTTGCCACCGACAACCAAAGTATGGCCGGCATTGTGGCCGCCTTGGAAACGTACAACACCGCTGGTTTCTTCCGCCAGCCAGTCAACAATCTTACCTTTGCCTTCATCACCCCATTGGGCACCGATTACGACAACATTTTTAGCCATAGCCATCTAACCTTATTTCAGATACAAAATTTCAAAATAAAACTTAATCGTTCAAAGCGATTACTTTCCAAACGCCGTCTACCTGTTTCAGACGGCCTGTAACCTCTTCCGAACCGTTATAGCCGATACCGTAATCGATAACGACACATTGTCCCTGTTCGCGCAAAGCATCTACCGCTTCATGAGCCGCAGGCATGTCTTTTACATCGACAGCCACCACGGATTCCCGTCCGATAGCAGGAAGGCGGCCGATAAAGCTGCGCAAATCAAAACTGAATCCGGCCGCAGGACGCGCGCGTCCGAAGTATCCGCCCAATCCATCATAACGGCCGCCGCGTGCCACGGCATCATGACGGTTTGAACCATAAGCCGCGTAAAGCAAACCGGTGTGGTAATTGTCAACGCGCAGTTCCGACAAATCGATATGCACTTTTTGATTTGGAAACGCATCGCATACCGCCTGCAATTCATCCAAGGCCGCACTGACTGCGGACAATTCCGGTAATTTTTCTCTAGCCACAGTCAGCACTTCATGACCACCGTACAGTCGGGGCAACAATGAAAACGCTTTTGCCCACATGCCATCAAGTTTCCACTCTTTGACCAACTGGCTGACAGCCTCAGCATCCTTGTCCTGCATCGATGACAGCAGGGTTGCCGATTGCTGCTCATCCAAATGCGCGGCATTTGCTAAAGCACGGAATACGCCGATATGGCCTAATGAAAGCAAAACTTCGCCCATATCGGCAATCTTCATGCTTTTCAGCATCAAATCAATCAATTCGATATCCGCTTCAATGCCTTCCAAGCCGTACATTTCCGCACCCGCCTGCAAAGGCTCGCGCATATTGAGCAATCCATCAGGACGCGCATGAAGCACCGAACCGGCATAGCATAAACGGTTGATGCCTTGGTTGGCAGAAAGCAAGTGGGCATCAATACGCGCAACCTGCGGCGTTATATCCGCGCGGATACCGAGCTGGCGGCCGCTAAGCTGATCGACGACCAAAATAGTTTTCAAAGACAAACCGGCATCGATATGTGTCAATAAGGAATGGCTGTATTCCATCAATGGCGGTTGCACCAATTCATAACCATGCACGCGGAACAAAGCCAACAGCTGCTCACGGGCGCTTTCCAGTTGTCGGGCATTGGTCGGTAACACGTCGGCAACGTGTTCAGGAAGCTGCCAAGACTTCATGAGAATCTACCTCTGTTTTTTTTGTAAACATAAAGGGCTGCTTAAATTTAAAACCAAATCAGCCTGACGACTGAAATTTTCCTGAATGCGTCAACGGCAAATCCGATGCGGCTTCAACAAAACTGATTTTAAATTTAAACAGCCCCTAAGTAACGGCTTCAAACCGTCGAGTTATTAAAATCAGACTTTACCATATTAAAACGAATTTTGCACCCTGTTTACAGAGAGCGTAAAAAAACATTAAAAACAAAGGCCGTCTGAAAACCAAATGCATAGCTGCATCATTTTCAGACGGCCTTAATTCATGCCTGAACAACCCGACGCTTAGCGCCAGTAACGCCACCAAGGCATATCGTCAGATCGCCATTCGTGTTGCAAGAACGGGCTTTGCGGGAAGTTGGTTTCCAAAACACGGCGTGTATCAGCAGCCAGTTGCGGCTTGTCTAGTTTTTTGTATGCCAATTCCATCATCGCCAAAGCTTCTTCGACGTAACGTGTATTTTGGTAACGGCTGACAATTTTTTGCGCACGGTTGGCCGCTGCGACATAAGCACCGCGTTTCATGTAATAACGCGCCACAGATATCTCGTTACCACCTAAAGCGTCCACCAGCTTGGCCATACGCTCGGTTGCATCGGCAGCGTATTTGCTGTTTGGATAACGTTGAACCAACTCGGCAAACGCCTGATAAGCATCGCGGTTGGCTTTCGGGTCGCGGTCGGACCAGTCTTGGGAAGCCAGCTTGTTCAAGAAAGACTGGTCTTCGTTAAACAGAACCAAACCTTTCAAGTACAGCGCGTAGTCCATATTCGGATGTTGCGGATGATGGCGTTGGAAGCGCGCAATGGCAGCCAAGGCTTTTTCCGGCTCATCGTCTTTATAATAGGCATACGCCGTATCCAACTGAGACTGCTGGGCATAGCGGCCGTTTGGAAAACGGGATTCTAAAATTTCGTATAACTTGACAGCTCGCGTATAATTGTTGCTGTTCAATTCGTCTTGCGCTTCGGCATAAAGCTTTTCCACACTCCAATCTTGAGTAATTTGGGCGTCTTTATCGATTGTGCCTTTATTTGCGCAGGCACTCAGTGCCAAACCTAAAGAAACTACTAAAAGAATTTTTTTCATGCAGAATACTTCCTTTGATAACGAAGCCGATTATAGCGATGATTTAGACTTTCCGTCATCCCCTGAAACAGAAAGTTGTGTTAATTTGACCGTTCCGCTCGAAATGGCGGGCGGAAGGCTGGATGCTGTATTGGCCAAACTCATGCCCGACTACTCGCGCAGCCGCCTGAGTTCGTGGATTAAAGAGGGTGCAGTCATTGTAAACGATAAGCCTGCTCAACCCAAAGATAAAATGATAGGCGGTGAATTGATTGCCGTTACGGTACGTCCGAGCGAAGAAAACCTTGCGTTCACACCTGAACCGATGGATTTGGACATTATTTATGAAGACGATACCGTCATCGTCATTAACAAACCGGCTGGATTGGTCGTCCATCCTGCCGCAGGCAACTGGAGCGGCACCCTGCTCAACGGCCTGTTGGCGCATTGTCCCGAATTAAGCCAAGTACCACGTGCGGGCATCGTACACCGTTTGGACAAAGAAACCAGCGGCCTGATGGTGATCGCCAAGACCCTGCCGGCGCAAAACTCACTGGTTCAACAGCTTCAAGAGCGCACAGTCAAACGCATTTACCGCGCAGTCGCCAACGGCATTGTTCCTTTCGACGGCAAAATCGAAACCCAAATCGGCCGCGATCCGCACAACCGCCTGAAAATGGCAGTCGTCAAATTCGGCGGCAAACCTGCCATTACCCACGTCAAAGTGTTGGAACGTTACCTGGCGCACAGCTACATCGAATGCTCGCTCGAAACCGGCCGCACGCACCAAATCCGCGTTCATATGCGCGAAGCCAACCATCCGCTGGCCGCCGATCCTGTTTACGGCAACCTGCGCCATCCATGCAGCGATGCGGTTAAAGAAGCCATCAAAGCCCTCGGCGCGCGCCAAGCCCTGCATGCCTACCGCTTGAGCTTTGTACACCCAAAAACCGGCGAAACCGTTTCCTTTGAAGCGCCTATGCCTGACGATATGTACCACCTGCTCTCCGTCCTGCGTCTGGAAGCCGGTTTGGATTCGTCCCTAAGCAACGAGGAAGAATGGCAAGAGAAATTCGGCATGGACGATGATGATGATTGGAATGAAGACGACTACGATGTCGAAGTCGTTTATGTAAGGGATTAAACCCATAGTTTCAGACGGCCTAAAATATTATTTGAGGCCGTCTGAAATCAATCCGTTCCAATATTTCAGCGATTTAAAGATTATGAAAACCATCACAGATACCCTAAACCTCGCCCCGCAAGGCAAGAACTTTTTGACTGCCGACTGGCCTGCCCCTGCCAATGTTAAAACGCTTATTACCACGCGCAACGGCGGTGTCAGCGAAGGTGTGTACCGTAGCCTGAATGTCGGTTCGCACGTCGGCGACAATCTGGAAGCCGTGCTCCGCAACCGCGAAATCGTACAGGAACAAGTCGGCCTGCCCGTTGCCTACCTCAATCAAATCCACAGCACCATTGTTGTGAACGCAGCTGAAGCGTTAGGCAATACGCCCGACGCCGATGCCTCGGTTGATACGACGGGTACGGTCGCCTGCGCTTCAATGACTGCCGATTGCCTGCCTGTCTTGTTTTGCGACAAAGTAGGGACCGTTGTTGCGGCAGCTCATGCAGGTTGGCGCGGTTTGGCTGGCGGCGTTTTGCAAAACACCATTGCGGCAATGAATGTCGAGCCGCTGGAAATCATGGCCTATCTCGCGCCTGCCATCGGCCCTGATGCGTTTGAGGTGGGACAAGATGTATTTGATGCGTTTTGCACACCTATGCCGGAAGCTGTCGATGCGTTTGAAGACATCGGCGGCGGCAAATACCTTGCCGACATTTACGCTTTGGCGCGCATAATTCTGCACCGCGAAGGCGTGAACATGATTTATGGCGGTACCCATTGCACCGTCTTGGAACGCGATACTTTCTTCTCCTACCGCCGCGACGGGCAAACCGGCCGCATGGTCAGCCTGATTTGGTTGGAAAAATAAGATTTTCGCCATCAAAGACAAGGCCGTCTGAAATACTTTCCGTTTACAGTTTCAGACGGCCTAAACATTATTCGTTATAATCCGACGATACCGTAACCGGTTTCAACGAAGGAATATCCAATGAAAAAAATCCTATTGCCTGCACTCGCCCTCTTGCTTGCCTCTTGCGGTTTCCACCTGAAAGGCACTGGTGTGACTTCTCAGCCGCTGCCTTATCAGAACTGGCATGTAGAAGGCGGAGCCGTCATGCAAAAAGCGCTGGAAAATGCCTTACGCCGTGCCGACGGCCATCCGGTTAGCGAAGCCGAATCACAAATCACCCTGCGCGTTGTCGACTTTCAAAAACGCCGTGACATCTACACCATCACCCGCGCCGCCGCAATCAATGAATACCTGCTAGCCATGACTGTCAAAGCCCAAGCCTTCCGCAACGGCGAGCCGGTTGGCGAACCGATGGAAGTCAAGGTTCACCGCACCATGGACTACGCCGACAGCGAAGTTTTGGGCAAACAGGAAGAGGAAGAAACCATTTGGTCTGAAATGCGCATCGATGCTGCAGATCAAATCGTCCGCCGCCTGACTTTCCTGAAGGCGCAATAATGGCTGCCGCGCCCATTGAGAGCCTGCGCCCCGATACGCCGCTCAAACCGTTGTACATCATCCACGGCGAAGAGGATTTGTTGCGCATCGAGGCTTTGGATACGCTGCGCGCAGCCGCAAAAAAACAAGGTTATCTCAACCGCGAAGTCTATACCGCCGAAAACAATTTTGACTGGAACGAGCTGTTGCAAAGTGCCGGCAGCGCAGGTTTGTTTGCCGATTTGAAACTGCTGGAAATCCACATTCCCAACGGCAAACCCGGCAAAAACGGAGGGGATGCCCTGCAAACCTTCGCCGAACGCCTGCCCGAAGATACGGTTACGCTCATCCTACTGCCCAAGCTTGAAAAAGCGCAAATCCAGTCCAAATGGTTTTCCGCATTGGCAGGCAAAGGCATCGTCTTAGAAGCCAAAGCCGTTGCGCCACATGCTTTGCCGCAATGGATACAGGGCCGTCTTAAACAGCAGGGTTTGGATATCGAGCCTGAAGCACTCGCCCTTTTTGCCGAGCGCGTCGAAGGCAATCTTTTGGCCGCCCGTCAGGAAATCGAAAAACTCGCCCTGCTCCATCCTCAAGGCCATTTAATCAATATTGCCGACGCAGAAGCCGCAGTTGCTACCGTCGCCCGCTTCGACGTATTCCAACTGTCAGGCGCATGGATGAAAGGCGATGCCCTGCGCGTTTCCCGTTTGCTGGACGGTTTGGAAGAAGAAGGCGAAGAGCCGGTTTTGCTGTTGTGGGCGGTTGCCGAAGACATCCGCACCCTAATCCGCCTCACTGCCGCACTCAAGCAAGGCCAAAACATCCAAAGCCTGCGCAACAGCCTGCGCTTATGGGGCGACAAGCAGACCCTTGCACCGATGGCGGCCAAACGCATTTCCATCAACCGCCTGCTCGACGCGCTCAAAACCTGCGCCAAAATCGACCGCATCATCAAAGGCGCGGAAGAAGGCGATGCATGGACCGAGTTCAAACAACTCGTTACTTCGTTGGCCGCTTGAAACCGTTGCCTCGCGTCAAGAAACTTGCACGCAATACGCCCCAAAAACAGAAAATACTGTAAAATAGCGTAAACTTAAATTCAGGCCGTCTGAACCTCGCATTTCAGACGGCCTCTTCCAGCAAAAAACAAGGAAACACCAACCATATGGATAATAAAACCAAACTTCGCATCGGCGGTCTGGCCCTGCTGACCACTGCCGTATTAAGCCTCATCATCGTTCTGATCGTCGATTCATGGCCGCTGGCCATCCTGTTGTCCGTCATCATCGTAGCCGCTGCTGCAGGCGGTTTCGTTTGGACTTCACGCCGTCAGCAACGCCAATTCCTCGAGCGCCTGAAAAAATTCGACATCGATCCGGAAAAAGGCCGTATCAACGAAGCCAACCTGCGCCGCATGTACCACAGTGGCGGTCAACATCAAAAAGACGCGATTACCTTGGTTTGCCTGTCGCAAAAATGTTCCGTTGACGAAGCGCACGCCATCTTCAAAAAACGTCCGACCCGTCAGGAAATGAACCAAATGGCTGCCCAACAGGCACGCGGTCAAAAACGTCCACATCGCTAATCCCGACAGTAACAGGCCGTCTGAACATCCCACTCCGTTTCAGACGGCCTGTTTTTATTTCCATCAAACCCATTTCCGTTTCCATCGCATTATGACCCGTCTTCCCACTGCCCCTCTCAAACGCCGCCTTGCCGCACTGGTTTACGAACTTCTGCTGACCGGCGCCGTGACCAGCATTGCTGCCCTTGCAGCCGGCATTGTCGCCATCTTTCTCAATCCCGTTTCCACGCGCCTGTCCATGCTGACAACCTGTCTGATTCTGTTCTACGCATGGTGGCTCTACTTCCGCGCCAACTGGCACAAAAAAGGCCAAACCCTCGCCATGCAGACATGGAAAATCGGCTTAGCCGATAAAAACGATACCCAGCCGCAACTGCCGCAACTGCGCCTGCGCTTTATTTGGGCTAGCATTTTTATTGTCTTCATTCCCCTATTTGCCTACGCCGGATTGCGTCATCTGCTCAATATACCGCCCAAAGGCGCATTCGGCGCCGCGCTTATTTGGCTCATCCTACCATGGGGCTTTGCCCTGTTCCATCCCGACCGCCAGTTCCTCTATGACTTCTTGGCCGGAACAAGGCTGGTGGATTTAAATCAGAAGAAAACAAACGAATAAAATTCGCAAGCATCTCAAGCCCTAAATGAAATAAAGGCCGTCTGAAACTCAAGATAAGTTTCAGACGGCCTTTAATCATGAAATCAAGCGATGATTATTCTTGCCAACGTTTGAACACCAGCGAAGTATTGACGCCGCCAAAAGCAAAGTTATTGCTGACCACATAATCTGTTTGAATCTCACGTCCGCCCGTTTGAATATAATCCACCTTGCCGCAACGCGGATCGATGTTTTCCAAATTGACGGTCGGCGCAAACCAACCATTGTTCATCATTTCAATGGTAAACCAGGCTTCCAATGCGCCGCACGCGCCGAGTGTATGACCAAGGTAGCTTTTTTGCGAACTCATCGGTATAAAACCAAACACCGCTTCAGTAGCCAATGTTTCGGCAATATCGCCTTTTTCGGTCGCCGTACCGTGGCCGCTGACATAGCCGACTTTATCAGGCGTAATACCGGCGTCTTTCAGCGCAAGCTCCATACATTTTTGCATGGTCTCTTTTTGCGGTTGGGTAACGTGGCTACCGTCGCTGTTGGCACCATAGCCGACGAGTTCGGCATAGATTTTCGCACCGCGCGCACGGGCGTGTTCCAATTCTTCCAATACGAAAATGCCTGCGCCTTCGCCGATGACCAAGCCGTCTCGAGCGTTGTCGTAAGGGCGCGGCGTCAGCTCAGGCTCGCCGTTACGGCGGCTGGCGGCATAAAGTGAATCGAAAACATAAACTTCGGACGGACAAAATTCTTCGCCGCCGCCGGCCAGCATCATATCAATCAGGCCGTATTTAATCGCTTCGTAGGCATAACCAATGCCTTGGCTGCCGGAAGAACACGCGCTCGAAGTCGGGATAATGCGGCCTTTCAAACCGAAGAAAATGCCAATATTGGCGGCAGTCGTATGCGGCATCATACGCACATAAGTATTGGCGTTGAAATTGCGCGATGTGCCTGTTATCAAAAGTTCGCCCATATCGCCGATGTCTTTGGTGCTGCCGACAGACGAACCGCACGCCACGCCCATACGGCCGTCTGTAATGCTTTCATCACCCAGCAAACCCGCATCCGTCAAGGCTTGCTCCGCCGCATCGACACACAAATGCGATACGCGACCCATGCTTCTAAGCTGCTTGCGCGTCCAGTGTTCGGGAGGAGAATAGCCTTCAATCGGAGCACCCAGTTGCGCTTCCAATTCAGGAAAGCGTCCGCTCCAGTCCATGTATTTGACCGCGTTTTTTTCGGCTTTAAAGGCCGTCTGAATACTTTGCCAATCACGGCCGAAAGCGGTAATACCGCCGATACCTGTTACAACGACTCTTCTAGTATTCAACACAAACCTCCGTTCACAGCAATCACTTGGCGCGTAATGTACGCCGCTTTTTCATCCATCAAAAAGCGCACCGCATGCGCCACTTCCTCAGGCAATCCCATACGCGCGGCAGGGACGGCCTTTAAAATTTCTTCGACAGGTACGTTCTCATCGATAATATCGGTATCGATAAGACCCGGTGCCACGCAGTTGACGGTAATGTTACGTTTTGCCAACTCAACCGCCAAGGCTTTTGCCGCGCCGATCAAACCCGCTTTGGACGCGCTGTAATTGACCTGACCACGATTGCCCGTCAAACCGGACACCGACGCCATGCACACAATCCGTCCGGCTTTTCGGCGGCGGATCATCGGCATGGTCAAAGGGTGCAACACATTATAAAAACCGTCCAAATTAGTACGCAGCACCAAGTCCCAATCATCATCTGTAAACGCAGGAAACGCATTGTCGCGCGTCAGCCCGGCATTCAGTACCACGCCGTAATATGTGCCGTTTGCCTCAATGTCGGCAGTCAAAATTTCTCGGCAGGCTTCGCGGTCGGACACGTCAAACTGCAACACGCGCGCATTTCTACCCAATGCACGGATTTCTTCTGCAACAGCTTCTGCTTCATCGCGACGGCTGCGGCAGTGGACGACAATATCAAAGCCGTCCTGAGCCAAACCAAGCGCGACGGCTTTGCCGATACCGCGATTAGACCCTGTAATTAAAATAGTTTCACTCATACGTTTTCTCACTATATCGACAGGCCGTCTGAATCTTTGTCTTTTCAGACGGCCTTGTAAACGGTTTAAATGATTTGACCGTCTTTCGGACTGTACACATTTAAAGAAGCTTTTGCCAGCAAACCGTCCGGCGGCAACAGATGCTTCACATCTTCCGGCGCATCCGTCCAGCGCAACTCGCAATCAAATACGCCCATGCCGCCCAAATCCTGAATGGACACATGCGCCCTGACTTCCAGCTCAGTACCGACAGGCACGGAATCGGCAAACAAATCCAGCTTGCGCGTTCCCAATAAAAAACCCAAACGGACAGGCTCTCCAGCCTTTAAAGCCTCAATGCCTGCAAACGCGCCTATGCCCTGCGCCATCAATTCCATATAAGCCATAGACGGCAACACACCATCCTGCAGCAAAATATGCTTGTCGCCAACCGGCGCACGGCAAACCGTGTAGTCATCGCCAAATTCTTTCACACAATCGATTAGCACCATATGTCCGCTGTGCGGAAGCAGCGAAGTCACATCATAAATCGGGGCACTCGGTATTGAAGGCATAAAATGTCATCCGGGAATAAATTACGTTACAATATGCATTATAACAGAGCCTAGCTTTTACTAACCCATTTCATTACAATGTATGAAAATGTAAAACATTGAAAGACATCATGCCTCAAAACGTTTGCCGTTTCAGCTTCAATATCGCCGCATGGCAGGCCTCCTCCAGCAAAATCAGTACGCCGGAGCAATGGCAGGACTGGGCGCAGGGAAAACTCGATACCGCATCCCTGCCGGAGTGCAAACCCGCGCTCTCCTTTTTGCCGCCTATGCAACGCCGCCGCTTGGGAAAAGCGGCACGCTTGGTTTGTGATGCTGCATGGAATCTGGCCGACCAATATCCTGAAAGTGTACCGGTTTACGTTTCGCACGACGGCGAAAGCAACCGCAGCTTTGAATTATGGCAAGAGCTTTTGAACACGCATACCGTCTCGCCGACCTCATTCGGCCTGTCCGTCCACAACGCAACGATTGGGCAATGGTCGATGTTGCGTAAAGACATGAGCGAGCATACCGCGTTGGCCGTTGCCGCCGATTCCTTTGAAACCGCGCTGACCGAGGCATTTGCGCTTTTACAAGACGGCGCGCCATCTGTTTTAGTAATTGTCGCCGATGATCCGTTGTCTGAAGACTATCCCGTCTTGGCTACCCGTGCGCCGTTTGCCTATGCATTGGCACTGGTCATCACAAAAGGCGAAGACTATACCTTAAGCTTGGAAACCACATCTGAAAGGCCGTCTGAAAATCCTAACGATACAACAGTCGAGCCCTATTGGAGCAGCTTGGAGTGGGTACGCTTCCTGCTTTCAGACGGCCGACAACACACGCAACACTATATCGGTAGAAACTGGCACTGGCAGAAAAACGCATGAAGACTTTAGACTATTTCCGTCGCTTTTTTGCCACACTCTTCGGCTTTATCCTTTTCGGCGTTGCAGGCGTATTGTTCAAAATCGCACTTTTGCCCTATACGCTCAAATCGACCAAAGGCGACATCAAACGTCAACTTGAAGCAAGGCGCATGATAGGCAAAGTTTGGCGTTTCTTCGTCGGCTACCTGCAATGGTCAGGCGTATTGAGCGTCCGCTTCAACGGCTTGGAAAAACTCGGCAGGCCCGGCCAGCTTATTCTTGCCAACCATCCCTCGCTTTTGGATGTCGTCTTGCTGATCAGCCATTATTCGGAGCCAAACGTACTGGTTAAAAAAGACCTGTTGCACAACCCCAGCATGAAAAGCCAGATTATCGCTTCAGGCTACATCCCCAACGATGAAAGTATGGAAATGCTGGAAGAAATCGATGCCGTGTTCAAAAGTGGGCAAAGCCTACTAATTTTTCCCGAAGGCACCCGCACAGGTTGGGACGGACAGGTTAAAATGCACCGTGGCGCCGTATCACTCGGTTTGCGCAGTGCATCAGTCATCACGCCCGTGTGCATCAAGATGACGCCGCCCAATTTTAAAAAGGGGCAGCCGTGGTACAAAATCCCGCCACAAAAAATTCATTATGAAATTACCGTCGGCGACGACATCCTGCCGGAAGAATGGCTGGCAGAAAAACCCCTGCCCATCGCCGCACGCCGTTTAAACGAATACCTGCAAGACTATTTTACAAGGAAAACCACATGAGCAATTTAGAAAACCAAATCAAACAATTAATCATCGACAGCTTGGGCTTGGAAGACATTACTGTTGCCGACATCGGCAGCGAAGATCCGCTTTTCGGCGACGACGGCCTGGGTCTGGATTCGGTTGATGCATTGGAACTTGGTTTGGCCGTACAAAAAACCTTCGGCTTCCAGCTCGACGGTGAAAACGACAACCTGCGCGAAAACTTCGCCAACGTCAAAACACTGGCCGAGTTCGTCAAGAGCCGCCAAGCATAAGGGAGAGAGAAGATGACCGAACAAGAAGTACGCGCCCTGCTGACCGATGCACTAGTTAACCTGTTTGAAATCGAACCGGAACGCATCAAACCCGAAACCAACCTCTACGAAGATTTGGAAATCGACAGCATCGACGCCATCGACCTTATCGACCACATCAAACGCGAAACCGGCCGCAAACTGCAAGCCGAAGACTTCCGCAATGTGCGTACCGTAGAAGACGTGGTTCAAGCGGTTTTGAAAGTACAACAAGATTCCTGATTCCGCTTTGAATCAGCATATTTTCAGACGGCCTTGTCAATCGGCAAGGCCGTCTGAAAATCAATCACAACCATGAAAATATTAGGAAAACTCCTACTAGCCCTCGCCAGTCTTGCCTATCCGCTCCTATGGTATTACGGCAGGGAAAACGGCGCATTTTTCTGGCTTGCAGCGGCTATGTGTGTGTTATGGCTGATACGCGCCGCCATGCCGCAAACTACAGCACAACGCATTACGGCGATTATCCTTGCTACTTTTTTTGCAGCGGTACTGGTTTTCAGACGGCCTGACTCGATGTATTGGTATCCTGTCGCCGTCAACGCACTGATGCTTACCGTTTTCGGTGGTAGCCTGTTTGCCAAACAAACCGTTATCGAACGCCTCGCCCGACTGCAACACCCCGATTTGCCGCCCGAAGGCGTGCGCCACACTCGGCGCGTTACGCAAATCTGGTGCGCCTTCTTCATTTTCAACGGCGCAACCGCCGCCATTTTGGCTGGCTTGCAATATTACGACTGGTGGGCGGCTTATACGGGCATCGTGTCTTATGTGTTAATGGGAATCTTATTTGCCGGAGAGTGGATTTATCGGAAATTGGTTTTGAAGGTTTAAACCATTAAAAATATTTCATCAATTAGACGAATAACCATAAATGAAAAAAATTATCCTATTTACTCTGATTTCCTTCATATTTACCGCATGTTCTTCGACATCTAAAACGCCTTTATCTCCTGAAGAAAAGGCAGAAGCCGAATACAAGAAAAATTATACGGAAGTTGCCAGCCATACCATCAAAACGCGCTCGGGAAACCTGACCGTCATTGACCGAATACACAATCGTTATTCTGACGATACTACAGCCAGCAGCATGAATTTGATGATTATTCGGAAATCCAATACGGTAAAAGCAAGGGCTGCACAAACAGCCGCATTTACAGCAACTTTTGCATTATTCATTCTTGCCGGTAGTAGCGGTCATATTGCATATGAAGGCCCTGACCTGCTGGGCAAACACAGTTTAAGCGGGAAGCCCATTAAACCGAATTTTGCGAATCCTGTTTTTGAACAATTCTCCCCCAAAGTTCTCGATTGGGCGGCAAAACGGTCATTTAAAAGCAATAGTGCCAATAAAAAACTATTTGTCCAACCGGGCCGTTTCTATTTGGTTTATGAAAAATTTAATAAACGAGACCGATTCTTTCTAAACAATGAAGTCAGCCTTTTGGTAGACGGACAAAGTGGCAAAACCGATCGCTTACTCCATTGTTTCAAAAGAAGTGAAAGCCATTCATTGGAAGAATGGCAAGCAAATGATTACGAATTGGTACGCCAAACGACAAATAAACAATACGATGAATGCTTGGCCCAATTCAAAGAAGATACCAAGGCAAATACATCAAAATTATAAAACCTTAGAACCATCATGCACCTAACCCGAATCCTATCCTCCGATCTACCCCAACACGACCTTATCGCCGCCCATCCGAATTGGACGCGTGCTGATTTCAACCGTGCGGTTTTTCATCTGTCAGGCCGTCTGAAACAGGCAGACGTGCAAACTGCCGCGTTGTGGTTTGACGATGCCGCGCTGTTTGCCTGTGCCGTGTTGGCAGTGTGGCATTCTGGCGGAAAGGTTTTATTATTGCCCAATTTGGCGCAAGACAATTTGGAGTGGGGAAAAACGGCAGAAGCGTTTTTAACGGATTCAACAGATAAAAAGCTGTCTTCAGACGGCCTGAACATTTGGCACTTGCCTGATGTATTGACTCAAACAGAATCGGAAGGACTGAGCACCTATCCTGAAAACCATCTGATTCCCGACCATGCCGAAGCATGGCTGAAAACATCAGGATCCAGCGGTGAAGCGCAAATTATTGTGAAAACCGCCGCGCAAATGCAGGCAGAAGCCCTGACTTTGGCAAATACGCTGCCATTTGGACAACACGGTGAAACCGTGATCGGCAGCGTGATTCCGCAGCATCTTTACGGCTTCACATTCCGCTTCGCACTCGCGTTGACAATGGGTTGGACTATGGAGCGACAGCAGGCGGTTTATCCGGAAAACCTGCTTTCCAGCACAGCCGCACATGATAAAGTGGTTTGGATTGCCAGTCCGGCCGTACTCAACCGCTTGGGTGAAAACCGCAACTGGCAAAGTATCGGCCATAAAATTGCAGGCATTGTCTCGGCTGGCGGCGCATTGCCCGCAGCCACGGCGGATTTGCTGCAACAGGCTGCCGTCCGCCCGTTTGAAGTTTATGGCAGTACCGAAACCGGCGTGATTGCCTCACGTTGCGAACGCCAAGAATGGCAGCCTTTCGAAGGCGTGGAAATCGGACAAAACGAAGAAGGCGCACTGTGGGCTTCTTCGCCTTGGTCGCCCGAGCGCCGCCAAACAGCCGATTTGATCGAGCCGCAAGATGACGGTTTTCTGTTACTCGGTCGTCAAGACCGCATTATTAAATTTGAGGACAAACGCGTGTCGCTGACCCAAATCGAACACGAACTTTTACAACACCCTTGGATTGCCGACGCCCACTGCGGCCGTCATCCGCAGCATCAACGCATTGCCATATGGGCAGCATTGAACGCAGACGGTATCGCCGCCTTGCGCGAAAAAGGCCGTGCTGCGGTTGCCGATACGCTCAAACGCCATCTGGCCGCCACGCAGGACACCATTGCCCTGCCGCGTTACTGGCGTTTTACCGACAACCTGCCACGTAATGCCCAAGCCAAAATCGCTGCGGCGGATTTTCAGACGGCCTTTACCGTTGCCCAAACTTCGCCCGTTTGGTCGAAAACATCATCTGACGATGAAACCAATACTGAAACTTTTATCGGGCGCGTGCCTTTGGATTTGGTTTATTTCGGTGGCCATTTTGCCACCTTCCCGCTGGTTCCCGGCGTGGTCGAGCTGCAATGGGTGCGCAACCTGATCGCGCCCAAGCTATGGGGCAAACAGCGTGTCATCCGCATCGAAAATCTAAAATATCAGCAGTTTATCCGTCCTCATGATGAAGTGTCGGTAGAGCTGAAATTTGATGAAGGTAAAAATAAACTAAGCTTTAAAATCAACAACGGAGAGCATCCGTGTGCATCAGGACGGATTGTATTTGAGGCCGTCTGAATATACCTATTAACTTTTTAGTGGAAAACCAACAATATGCAACTCTTCCCTGCCCTAGAACAACGCTATTCCCACGAACACCAGTCTGCAGGCGAGGCTCAACGTCTGGCTCAAGAAATCGCTTTTGCACCGATTGTGTTCCAAGTTTCCCGCCTGATGGTGAAATTTGGCATTCTGGACTTGCTGAACGACCATCCAGACGGCCTCACTCAAGCCGAAATCGCAGAAAAAGCGCAAATCAGCAACTACGCGGCACAAGTCCTGCTGGAAGCTTCACTGTCTATCGGCACTGTCTTGACTCGCGACAACCGCTATTTCATCAGCAAGGCCGGTTGGTTTGTCCTCAAAGACAAAATGGCCCGCGTCAACATGGATTTCACGCAGGAAATCTGCTACCAAGGCATGTTTGATTTGGAGAAAACCCTGCAAACCGGCAAGCCCGAAGGCCTGAAAGTATTCGGCGACTGGCCGACCATTTACGAAGGCTTGTCTTCATTGCCAAGCATCGCGCAGGAAAAATGGTTTGCATTCGACCATTATTATTCCGATAACTCCTTCGCCGAAGCACTGAACACCGTGTTCGCCAAACCGGTTAAAAAACTGCTCGATGTCGGCGGCAATACCGGCCGCTGGGCGGAGCAATGCGTCAACCACAATGCCGAAGTCGAAGTAACCATCATGGATCTGCCGCAACAAATCGGCTTGATGCGTGAAGCGACCAAAGGCAAAAACGGTGCGGACCGTATCCACGCCCATCCGGCCAACCTGCTTGATCCTGAGATTCCGTTCCCAACCGGTTTTGACGCGATTTGGATGAGCCAATTCCTAGACTGTTTTACCGAAGAACAAGCCACCAGCATTCTTCAACGCGCCGCTGCTTCTATGAGCGAAAACACCAGCCTCTACATTATGGAGCCTTTCTGGGACAGACAACGCTACGAAACCGCCGCCTACTGCCTGACCATGACCAGCCTGTATTTCACTGCCATGGCCAACGGCAACAGCAAAATCTTCCACTCTGAAGACCTGATCCGTTGCGTTGGAAAAGCCGGATTGAAAGTAGCGGAAATTTCAGACGGCATCGGCCGCGGCCACAGCATCTTGCGCTGCGTTAAGGCTGTCTGAACATCATCTTTTAAATCCTAAAAAGAAACCGACTCCAACAGCCATTTTGGCTATCGGGGTCGGTTTGTTTTAGGTATCAGCCTTAATGCATCAGCCGCGCAACATCCATACTGCGTACACTAACGCAATCGCCACCACCAAAGCGGCAAGCAGTTGTCCCACTCTGGCCAACTTAGGCTGCTTGGCATCGATGGTTTTAAAGCCGCTCATCATCGGCGTAATCAAATCCTGTTTTTTCACAAAGCGATACAGCAAAACAGCCGCGATATGTACGCCCGCCAAAACAGCTAAAGCATTAAAGAAATTGACATGGATTTTTCGCGCCAGCGTACCGGCGTGTTCGCTGACCAAATGATTCAAAAAGCCGGAATTGGTAAACGTATTTTCATCAGCGGCAAATAAGCCTGTGGCCGTCTGAAAAACCAAGGCAGCCAATAAAGCGATGACCATCAGCGCGCCCAAAGGATTGTGGCCGACCAATTCGTTTTCAGACATTTGGCCTTGCGTGTAGCGGCGGATTTCGGAAAACGGACGCACAAATTGGCTGAATTTTGCCGTATCGCTGCCCCATATCCCCCAGCACAAGCGGAAAACCACCAACGCCAGCATCAACAAGCCGCCGCGCAAGTGCCATACCAGCATATCGCCGCCTTGGGTTGCGCTGTACCACATAAATCCCATTAATAACACCAAGAGCCAATGGAACAGGCGCGTAGGTGCGTCCCAAACTTTTATTTTTTGCTTCATTACCTTTTACTTTCTGATTTAAAATTAAATTTCTTATCTTGGAAGGTTACGCCATGCAGCCCATCTACACGCTTCCCGAATCGCTTCAAGCTTTTCAGACGGCCTTAGCATTTCCCGACGTATTCCGCCCCCGCGCCCAAAAATCACACAAAGGCACATACGGCACGCTTGCCATTATCGGCGGCGCAACGGGAATGAGCGGCGCGGTGGTTCTGGCAGCCACAGCCGCGATGTATCAAGGATGCGGCAAGGTTTGGGCAGGTTTCAACCAAGCCACTCTGCCTTTTGCCATTATTCCGGAACGCCCTGAAATCATGCTCGCCACTGCGGCCCAACTGATGGAGCGCAACGATGTCAGCGCGCGGGTAATCGGCTGCGGCTTTGGCTTGGACGGATTATCAGAGCAGCTTCTGCTCCAAATCCTGTCGACACACCATGACCAGCCTTTATTGCTCGATGCAGATGCTTTGACACTGCTCGCCCGTTCTTCCGAATTGGCCGAACGCCTCAAATCGTACAAACATATCGTCCTGACACCTCATCCGGCAGAAGCTGCACGCCTACTCGGTACCGATACCCAATCAGTTCAAGTCGACAGACGAAAAGCCGTAACCGAAATCAGCCAAAAATATGGCGCGACTGTCGTATTGAAAGGCCATCATACATTGGTGGCCACGGCAGACGGCATAGTCTATACCAACACCAGCGGCAATGCCGGTTTGGCCACCGCCGGCAGCGGCGATGTCTTGAGCGGCATTATCGGCAGCCTGCTGGCACAAGGCATTCCAGTATTCCAAGCCGCCTGCGCAGGCGTATGGCTGCACGGAGCGGCAGCCGATGTCATCAAACACAGCAGCCAAATCGAAACCGGTATGCTCGCCGGAGAAATCGCACCTGCCGCCCGATGGCTGCGCAATATTTTATCAAAAGAGTAATACTGTCTATATCATAAATACAAATTGCAGGCCGTCTGAAAATCAATCTCTATTTTCAGACGGCCTGGTTTATTTTTAAGTCATTTTGCAAATTAAGGTTAAGGCGTGTATCCTTGATTTCCCTTAAAAACAACTTCACAACATATTATCATGAGTACCCTCAATAAAATCAGCAACTTTATTGGAAAAACATTTTCCCTCTGGGCCGCGCTCTTTGCAGGCATCGCTTTTTTCGCTCCCGACACCTTCAAATGGGTCGGTCCTTACATTCCTTGGCTTCTGGGCGTCATCATGTTCGGCATGGGCTTGACCCTCAAACCCTCCGACTTTGACATTTTGTTCAAACATCCCAAAGCCGTCATCATCGGCGTGATTGCACAATTCGCCATCATGCCGGCAACCGCCTATCTGCTGGCCAAGCTGTTGAACCTGCCTGCCGAAATCGCAGTCGGTGTGATTTTGGTCGGCTGCTGCCCGGGCGGCACGGCTTCCAATGTAATGACTTATCTGGCGCGCGGCAATGTGGCTTTGTCGGTTGCCGTTACATCGGTTTCCACCCTGATTTCCCCATTGCTGACCCCCGCCATCTTTCTGATGCTTGCCGGTGAAATGCTGGAAATACAAGCGGGCAGTATGTTGATGTCCATCGTCAAAATGGTTTTGTTCCCCATCGTTTTGGGCTTGATTGTCCATAAAGTCTTGGGCAACAAAACTGAAAAACTGACCGACGCGCTGCCGCTGGTTTCCGTTGCCGCCATCGTGCTGATTATCGGCGCGGTTGTCGGTGCCAGCAAAGGCAAGATTATTGAAAGCGGCCTGCTGATTTTTGCCGTTGTCGTACTCCACAACGGCATCGGCTATCTGCTTGGCTTCTTTGCCGCCAAATGGACCGGCCTGCCTTATGATGCACAAAAAACGCTGGCCATCGAAGTCGGTATGCAAAACTCAGGCTTAGGCGCCGCCCTTGCCGCCGCACACTTTGCCGCCGCGCCGGTTGTTGCCGTTCCCAGCGCATTGTTCAGCGTGTGGCACAACATCTCCGGCTCGCTCCTGGCAACTTATTGGGCAGCCAAAGCCGATAAAAATAAAGAATCCTAAACGTCTTTAATCATAAGGCCGTCTGAACAGATTCCGTTCAGACGGCCTTTATTTTGAAATCAAGCAGGATTATTGTTTTACTGCTTCGATTTGGATATTGATGTTAACTTTTTTGCTCATACCGGCACTTACCAAATAATCCAAGCCCCATTTGGTACGGTCGATGGTGGTGCTGAAGTCGCCGCCGCACGCTTCTGCTTTTGCCATCGGGCTTTGGTAGCAGTTGAATTTGTCGGCTTTGAGTTTTACCGGCGCAGTTTTGCCGTTCATGGTCAGATTGCCGTCAACGGAAAGCAGTTTTTTGCCGTTGAAATTGAATTTGGTGGATACAAAACGGATTTCAGGGTATTTGTCTGCATTGAAAATATCGGCAGATTTCAAATGTTGAGTAAAGCGATCTGAACCGGTTTGCAGTTTGGACAAAGGCAATACGATATCGACTGAGCCTTGGCGTTTGGCACGATCAAATTCCAAATTGCCGGTCAAACCATAAATACCGCCGACGTTGGTGCTGGTGTTGAAATGGTCGATGGCAAAGCGGGCATTGGCATGAAATTCGTCCACTTTATAAACAGCGGCAGACGCAGCAGAAGCCAACATGGCCGAACACAATGCAAACATGATTTTTTTCATCGTCTTATCCTTAGAAATGTGAGAAGTTCCCTATCATATCACTTTTTGATGCCAACATCTTTTGCAAATGAGAAAGACAACGTTTCATCCTAAGAAAACTTCAGGCCATCCGAAGAAGTGAGCAGCAAATTCAGGTGAAGCAAATACAGTTTAGTTTTATTACAAAATAGCGTGCTTCATCGCTCGTAATTGGTATAAAATACCGAGTTATTTCTACAACGGGCCGCCAACCAACCAGCCTATTTCAGACGGCCTCAGCATAAAACAAAGGAACAAAAATGCCTGAATACCGCTCCAAAACCTCTACCCACGGCCGCAATATGGCAGGCGCGCGCGCATTGTGGCGTGCAACCGGCGTCATGGAAACCGACTTCGGCAAACCGATTATCGCCATTGCCAACTCCTTCACCCAATTCGTCCCAGGCCATGTGCACCTGCACAACATGGGTCAACTGGTTGCCCGTGAAATCGAAAAAGCCGGCGGCATTGCCAAAGAATTCAACACCATCGCCATTGACGACGGTATCGCCATGGGCCACAGCGGTATGCTCTACTCCCTGCCCAGCCGCGACCTGATTGCCGACTCCATCGAATACATGGTCAACGCCCACTGCGCCGACGCGCTGGTGTGCATTTCCAACTGCGACAAAATCACCCCGGGCATGCTGATTGCCGCCATGCGCCTGAACATTCCGACCATCTTCGTTTCCGGCGGCCCGATGGAAGCCGGTAAAGTTATCGGCGTGGCCAATATTCAGCCCGAACGCCGTTTGGACTTGATTGACGCCATGATCGAATCGGCAGACGACAATATCAGCGACAAACAAGTCGAAGAAGTCGAACAAAACGCCTGCCCGACTTGCGGCTCCTGCTCCGGCATGTTTACCGCCAACTCCATGAACTGTCTGACCGAAGCACTCGGCCTTTCCCTGCCGGGCAACGGTTCATACTTGGCGACCCACGCAGGCCGCAAAGAATTGTTCCTCGAAGCCGGCCGCATGATTGTCGAAATCACCAAACGCTACTACGAGCAGGACGACGAAACCGTATTGCCGCGCAGCATTGCCACTAAAAAAGCGTTTGAAAACGCCATGACCATGGACATCGCCATGGGCGGCTCTACCAATACCATTTTGCACCTGTTGGCCGTTGCCAACGAAGCCGGTGTCGATTTCAAAATGGCCGACATCGACCGCCTGAGTCGCGTTGTACCTTGTATCTGCAAAACCGCGCCAAACAACCACGATTACTACATGGAAGACGTGCATCGCGCCGGCGGTATCTTCGCCATCCTGAAAGAATTGGACAAAGCAGGCAAACTGCACACCGACGTGTACACCATTCACGCGCCGACCCTGAAAGACGCGATTGAAAAATGGGACGTAACCAACCCTGAAAACACCCATGCCATCGAGCGTTTCAAAGCCGCTCCCGGCGGCGTGCGCACTACTCAGGCGTTCTCACAAAACCGTATGTGGAAAACCCTCGACCTCGACCGCGAAAAAGGTTGTATCCGCGATGTCGAACATGCCTACTCGCAAGACGGCGGTTTGGCAGTATTGTTCGGTAATATCGCCGAACGCGGTTGCGTGGTGAAAACCGCAGGCGTGGACGAGAGCATCCTCAAATTTACCGGCCGCGCCCGCGTGTTTGAAAGCCAAGAAGACGCAGTCGAAGGCATTTTGGGCAACCAAATCGTAGCTGGCGACATCGTCATCATCCGCTACGAAGGCCCTAAAGGCGGCCCGGGCATGCAAGAAATGCTGTACCCGACTTCCTACCTGAAATCCAAAGGTTTGGGCAAAGAATGCGCCCTTCTGACCGACGGCCGTTTCTCCGGCGGTACTTCCGGCCTGTCCATCGGCCACGCTTCGCCTGAAGCGGCAGAAGGCGGCGCCATTGGTTTGGTACACGAAGGCGACACCATCGAAATCGACATTCCAAACCGCAGCATCCACCTTGTCATTTCCGATGAAGAGCTTGCCGCACGCCGTGCCGAAATGGAAGCACGCGGCAGCAAAGCGTGGAAACCGGAAAACCGCGACCGCTACGTCTCCGCTGCCCTGCGTGCCTACGGCGCGATGGCGACTTCCGCCGACAAAGGCGCAGTACGCGACGTATCGCAAATCGAACGTTAATTAACCTGACTTTAAGGCCGTCTGAACGCTTCCAAGTGTTTCAGACGGCCTTCATTCAAACGGACAAATATGGACAAATTCATTTTAGCGATGATCGGCATGGCCATTGCCCTACTGATTATTATTGGCGGCGGATTTATCGCTGTCGAATATTTCAAATCCCATCCTGAAGCTTTCCAAGTCAAGCCGCTATCAAAATAATCATTCAGCGGCATGAGTCTCAAGGGGAAAAAGCCGTAGCTCAAGGCCGTCTGAACGCAGTACATATAATGAAACACATTCTTTACTGGCTGGGCGGTTTTGCCGTCGCCCTCGGCATATTCCAATACTACGAAACCCATCGCTATTCCGAAGACCAGCTCATCTACGCCCAACCGCCGCAAAATCGTACCGCTGTTGCCGATTTTGACGCCTTGGCGTATTTAAACTTCCTCCGCGCCTCAGCCAATCTGCCCGCACTGGCGCACTCGGCCACACTCGAACGCGCCGCGCGCAATCATGCCCGCTATCTGCTGCAAAACCCTGACGACGGACATGACGAACACAATACACGCAATCCCTTTTATACAGGCCCACGCCCATCCGACCGCACGCGCAAAGCCGGTTATGCCTATAAAGGCGTACACGAAAACGTCAGCACCGGCCAACACCCGCCAAACGAAAAAATCAACGACCACCTACCTGCCCAACATCAGCTGGACAACCTGATGACGGCGATTTACCACCGTTTCTCCTTGCTCGATCAAAATATCGACGAGGCCGGTGCGGCGTTTGAATCTCAAGGCAAACAAATCGCGTTGAGCATCAATCAGGGCGACAGCAGATTCAACAGCCTCTGCCAAAAAAACCGCCCATTATCCGACCTCAGCCGTTCGTTTTATCAAGATGCCTGTCATGGCCATGCCATTGTTTATGCGGATGAAATCTCCAACCGCAAACTCCGGCCTTACATTACCTATCCGCAAGGCAATTTCGCTTCGCCGGTTTTCCACGGCGAGCGTCCCGACCCTATGCCGCATTATGAAATGACCGGCAATCCGGTCAGCATCGCGTTCTCAGAACAATCGCCCCCGGTCAAAATGCGTTCGTTCAAACTGTATCAGGACACAAAAGAAATCAAAGACGTCAAAATCTTAGATAAAGATAATGACCCAAACCGCCTCCTGACCGACCGCCAATTCGCGCTGTTTCCTTTACAGCCTTTGGAATACGATACCGACTACCGTGCCGTGTTCCAATACCGTCAAAACGGAAAAAACAGAACGGCCGAATGGACATTCAGCACGCAAAAACCCGATTATCCTTATTTCATCGTCAAAGGCGGCGAAACGCTGGCCATCGAATCCGGACAAAAATATTTTATCCATTGGCAGGATTTTTGGTGCTTGAAGCAATGCGAACGCTACAACTACCGCATGAACCGCGACACCCAACTCGACATTATCGAGCGGCAGGCCGGCGGTATCATTATCCGTGTCAACGGAAGCAAAGGCAGCAGCATCCGCTTAATGCCCGAAGGCGAAGACAGGCGCGCCATTACACTTTATTTATGGAAATAAAGCCGTTTTCAGACGGCATGAAGCACCAAAAAACTGATAAAATACCGCCTCACCACCCTACGGCAAGCTATCCAATATGACCAAACATCCGCAAACAGCAGCCAATACCCGCTATGCCTTTGCCAGCATTGCCGTCATGTTGGCCGCGTTTTTACTGTTCGTTGCCGTGATGTTGCTGCCCTTGGGGTTGACGGCGGGCACACAAGTAAGCCTGATACGGCTTTCACTCTACGCAATCGTGTTGTTTGCCGTACTTGGCGGTATTTTTTCTGTACGCGTTGCCTATTTGCGTAAAAAGAACGGAGCATGACATGACCCAAGCCGATAAAATCCCACAAGAAATCCGCCTCCAGCAAGAGCGGCGCGTACTGACTTTGGTCTATGTTGACGGTGCCAAAAGCCTTCCTGCCGAATACCTGCGCGTGTACTCACCCAGCGCGGAAGTGCGCGGACACGGTCCAGGTCAAGATGTTTTGCAAACAGGCAAAGCCGAAGTCAGTATTACCGATTTAGACCCCGTCGGCCAATACGCCTTGAAAATTACTTTTTCAGACGGCCACGACAGCGGCCTTTACGATTGGGACTATCTCTACCGACTAGCGAATAATCAAGATGCACTTTGGCAAGACTATCTCGACCGCCTCGAAAAAGCCGGCGCGTCCAGAACGCCAAGTGCCGAAGATTTGAAACCCAAACGCACACATTCCTGCGGTAGCGGCGGTTGCGGCGGAAAGGCCGTCTGAAAAAAGGCGAAGCCGACATTGGATGACGGCAGAATCATTGACGGCAAAGCGTTCCTCCCCGCCTAAAAAAGGACGGGTAGCGGCTATCTTCGGCGATACCAAAGCCTGTCCTCATGCAGTGCGCGCCGCACAAAACGCAGACGTTTTGGCGCATGAAGCAACCTTTGCGGCAAACGATGAAGAGACAGCGGAACGAGTATTCCATTCGACCGTATCCGATGCTGCCAAGCTGGCTTTGCAAGCCAATGTGAAACAACTCTACCTGACCCACATCAGCGCACGTCATACCGAAGAAGAGCAACGCCTGATGCTGGAGCAGCAGGCACAAACTATATTTCCCGCGTCGAAAGTGGTTGGCGATTTCGACGTATTCAATATCTGAATCCGTATTATTTTAAGAAGGCAGACACTATGAGCGACCACAAAACCCATTTCGGCTTCTCTACCGTTGACGAAGACGAAAAAGCAGGCAAAGTTGCCGAAGTCTTCCACTCCGTGGCAAAAAACTACGACATTATGAATGACGTAATGTCCGGTGGTCTGCACCGTGTTTGGAAACATTTCACCATCAATACAGCCCGCCTGAAAAAAGGCGACAAAGTATTGGACATCGCCGGCGGTACAGGTGATTTGTCCCGAGGCTGGGCAAAACGTGTGGGCAAAGAAGGCGAAGTTTGGCTGACAGACATCAACTCCTCCATGCTGACCGTCGGCCGCGACCGCCTGCTCAACGAAGGCATGATTCTGCCCGTATCGTTAGCAGACGCTGAAAAATTGCCGTTCCCCGACAACTATTTCAATCTGGTTTCCGTCGCATTCGGCCTGCGCAACATGACGCACAAAGATGCCGCGCTGAAAGAAATGTACCGTGTATTGAAACCGGGCGGCACCCTGCTGGTATTGGAATTTTCCAAAGTGTACAAACCTTTGGAAGGCGTGTACGACCTCTACTCTTTCAAACTGTTGCCGATTATGGGCAAACTGATTGCCAAAGATGCCGACAGCTACCAATACCTCGCCGAGTCCATCCGTATGCACCCCGACCAAGAAACCTTGAAACAAATGATGCTGGATGCAGGCTTCGACAGCGTGGATTACCACAATATGAGCGCAGGCATCGTCGCCCTGCATAAAGGCGTGAAATTCTAAGGCCGTCTGAAGCAAACACAAAGGGCGTGATTGATAAACACGCCCTTTGTTTTTTAAACCTTACCCAAGCCAATCTGATACAAACCAAAGGCCGTCTGAACAGCCGTAAAACGAAATCAAGGATTTCGGTTACACCATTCAGACGGCCTTAATATGTTCAAATCAGCTTATGTCCCTGCTTTCACGCTTTGCCATTGACGGACCATAAATTTCAATGCCGCCGGTTGGATAGGCACCATGATAAAGCTGTTTTTCAAATCCTCGTCAGTCGGGAAAATCGTATTGTCGTTTCTAAACTCTTCATCCATCAGCTCTTGAGCAGGTTTGCTGGACGGCGCATAAGTAACAAAATTGCCGTTTTTCGCCGCAACTTCAGGATCTAAGAAATCATTGATATACGCATGGGCATTGGCCACATGTTTGGCATCTTTCGGAATCACAAACGAATCCACCCAAATCCCCACGCCTTCTTTCGGCATCATCACACGGATTTTTTCCTTGCCACCCGCTTCTTCGGCACGACGTTTGGCAATGTTCAAATCGCCGCCAAAACCAATCGTTACGCAAGTATCGCCGCGCGCCAAATCATCGATAAAACCAGACGAGGTAAAACGCTTGATGTATGGACGGTTTTTCTTCAAGACTTCCGTAGCCGCCTTAATATCAGCCGTTTCGCTACTGTTTGGATTTTTACCCATATAGTTCAACACCATAGGATAAATTTCCGCCGCGCTGTCCAAATAGCTGATGCCGCATTGCTTGAGTTTGGACGTGTATTCAGGGTTAAACACCAAATCCCATTGATTGTCCGGTAGTTTGTCCGTACCCAAAGCCTTTTTCACACGCTCGGTATTGATGGCGAAAGTATTAGTCCCCCAATAAAATGGAACGGCGTATTCGTGATTCGGATCAACGCCTTCCATCAGCTTCATCAGTTGTGGATTGAGGTTTTTATAGTTTGGAATCAGAGATTTGTCGATTTTCTGATACGCACCTGCCTTAATCTGCCTACCGACAAACGCATTGGAAGGGCCCACGATGTCGTAACCCGACTTGCCGGTCAATACCTTGCTCTCCAGCGTTTCATCGCTGTCATATACATCGTAAGTTACTGCAATACCGTGTTTTTTCTCAAACGCGGCAACCGTCTCGGGATCGACATATTCCGACCAGTTATAAATGCTCAATACCTTTTGATTATCGGTTTGAGCCGCCTTGTCGGCAGAAGTTTTGTCCGAGCCGCCGCAGCCGGCCAATGCCAGCGCAGTCAGTACGATGAGGGGCAGATGTTTGGTCATTATCATTCCTTGCGTATCCGGTTGAAAATAGAGAGGCATTATAAAGCAGGCAAGCCCGAGCGGATAGGCTTCATTGTTAAAAGATATCGCCCCGCTTAAGGCCGTCTGAAAGACGGGTTGCAGCCAACTTAAAACCTTTCTGCCGATAGCTTGAAATATGGTTTTGCGGTAAGATAACGCCCATTCGTTTTTAATCGCAACGCGCCGTCCGGGCCGTCTGAAATCCTTGTAAAAAATTTATCGAGATATTATGAAAACCACCGAACTACGCCAAAAATTCCTGAAATTTTTCGAATCTAAAGGCCACACCATCGTCCGCTCCTCCTCGCTCGTGCCACACGACGACCCGACCCTGCTGTTTACCAACGCAGGCATGAACCAATTTAAAGACGTATTCCTCGGCTTTGACAAACGCCCCTACAACCGCGCCACTACCGCGCAAAAATGCGTACGCGCAGGCGGCAAACACAATGACTTGGAAAACGTCGGCTACACTGCCCGCCACCATACTTTCTTTGAAATGATGGGCAACTTCTCCTTCGGCGACTACTTCAAACGCGACGCGATCCACTTCGCTTGGGAATTTCTGACTTCCCCCGAATGGTTAAATATCCCTAAAGACAAACTCTTGGCGACCGTTTACGCAGAAGACGACGAAGCCTACAACATTTGGCTGAACGAAATCGGCATGCCTGCCGAGCGTATCGTCCGCATCGGCGACAACAAAGGTGCAAAATACGCATCCGACAACTTCTGGCAAATGGGCGACACCGGCCCTTGCGGTCCTTGCTCCGAAATTTTCTACGACCACGGCGAAGAAATCTGGGGTGGCATTCCGGGCAGCCCTGAAGAAGACGGCGACCGCTGGATCGAAATTTGGAACTGCGTATTTATGCAGTTCAACCGCGACGAACAAGGCAATATGAATCCGCTGCCTAAACCATCCGTTGATACCGGCATGGGCTTGGAACGTATGGCCGCCGTCATGCAGCATGTCCACAGCAACTACGAAATCGACCTGTTCCAAGACCTGCTCAAAGCCGTTGCCCGCGAAACCGGCGCGCCGTTCAGCATGGAAGAACCAAGCCTGAAAGTCATCGCCGACCACATCCGCTCCTGCTCCTTCCTGATTGCAGACGGCGTGATGCCGTCCAACGAAGGCCGCGGCTATGTACTGCGTCGCATCGTCCGCCGCGCCGTACGCCACGGTTACAAACTCGGTCAGAAACAAGCGTTTTTCTACAAACTCGTGCCCGACTTGGTGAAAGTAATGGGTGATGCTTATCCTGAGTTGAAAGAGAAGCAGACGCAGATTATGGAAGCCCTGCGCGCGGAAGAGAGCCGTTTCGGCGAAACGCTGGAAAAAGGCATGGGCTTGTTCAATCAAGTGTTCAACGGCATGAAATTCTTGAAACTGGAAAGCCTGCTGCCGCAAGATGGTGCGGGCAAACCACTGGCATTGAAAACCGCAGAGGGTGTGGAATTCACCGCCGCCTCCCGTGCCGCTTCAGGCAAAAAGCAAATCGTTATCCGTCCCCAAGTTTCAGGTAGCCTGAACGAAGGCATGTATATCGATTTGCAGGCTGCTTTGGAAACCGCCCATATTCCCGACGCGGAAAAACCGTTTGCCGAAGCCTTAAATGCCTATTTGATGGACAACATCGCCAACAGCAAACTCGTTATCGGTGGTGAACACATCTTCAAACTCTACGACACCTACGGCTTCCCTTACGACCTGACTGCCGACATGGCGCGCGAATTGGGCATCGATTTGGATGAAGAAGGCTTCAACCGCGAAATGGATGCACAACGCGCACGCGCACGCGCCGCACAAAGCTTCAAAGCCAACGCTCAACTGCCTTACGACGGTCAAGACACCGAGTTTAAAGGTTATAGCGAACGCCAAACCGAATCCAAAGTCCTCGCCCTCTACAAAAACGGCGAGCAAGTCAACGAATTGAACGAAGGCGACGAAGGTGCCGTCGTTATCGACTTTACCCCGTTCTATGCAGAATCCGGCGGCCAAGTCGGCGACGTCGGCTATATCTTCGCAGGCGAAAACCGCTTTGAAGTACGCGATACCCAAAAAATCAAAGCGGCCGTATTCGGCCAATTCGGCGTACAAACGTCAGGCCGTCTGAAAGTCGGCGACAGCGTTACCGCCAAAGTGGATGACGAAATCCGCAATGCCAATATGCGCAACCACAGCGCGACCCACTTGATGCACAAAGCCCTGCGCGACGTATTGGGCGAACACGTTGAACAAAAAGGCTCTTTGGTTACCGCCGAATCCACCCGTTTCGACATTTCCCATCCTCAAGCGGTCACTGCCGAAGAAATCGCCGAAGTAGAACGCCGAGTCAACGAAGCCATTTTGGCCAACGTTGCCGTCAACGCAGCCATTATGAGCATGGAAGATGCCCAAAAAACCGGCGCGATGATGCTCTTCGGCGAAAAATACGGCGACGAAGTACGCGTACTGCAAATGGGCGGTTTCTCTACCGAATTGTGCGGCGGTACACACGTTTCACGCACCGGCGACATCGGCCTCTTCAAAATTATCAGCGAAGGCGGTATTGCCGCAGGCGTACGCCGTATCGAAGCCATCACCGGCCTGAACGCACTCAAATGGGCGCAAGAACAAGAGCGTTTGGTGAAAGACATTATTGCCGAAACCAAAGCCCAAACCGAAAAAGACGTACTGGCGAAAATCCAAGCAGGCGCAACACACGCCAAAGCATTGGAAAAAGAATTGGCACGCGCCAAAGCCGAACTCGCCGTCCATGCAGGCGCCAAACTCTTGGACGATGCAAAAGACTTGGGTTCAGCCAAACTCGTTGCCGCACAAATCGAAGCCGATGCCGCCGCCCTGCGCGAAATCGTGACCGACTTGACCGGCAAATCCGACAACGCCGTGATTCTTTTGGCGGCAGTAAACGACGGCAAAGTCTCCCTGTGCGCCGGCGTATCCAAAGCCTTGACTGGCAAAGTAAAAGCAGGCGATCTGGTTAAATTTGCAGCCGAACAAGTCGGCGGCAAAGGCGGCGGCAGACCGGACTTGGCACAGGCCGGTGGCACAGATGCTGCGAAACTGCCCGCCGTGCTGGATGGCGTGAAAGACTGGGTCGGCGCGAAGCTGGCTTGATGTAAGAAAGGCAGCCTGAAAGGTTTCAGGCTGCCTTTTGTGCAAAGAGGCCGTCTGAAAAGCTTGGTTTAGCGTAGGTTTGGGTGCGACCCGACCTATTTACTGTTTAAACATAAGAGTTAATTTTATGGAAATTTAAATGAAAATCAAAAACTTAAAACTGCATAATGTTGGTGGAATTCCATTTTTATCACTGGAGAATTTAAATCAAAATTGTAATTTAATATGTGGAGAAAATGGGGTGGGAAAAACAAATATATTAGATTCAATAGCTTCCTTATATTCAAGTTTTAATAATAATATACTTTTAAGTAGATCTGGCTGTGATTCAGGAAATATTGAAGCAGAAATAATGTTTTCTGAAGAGGGTGAAGAAAATAAATCAATTTCCATGTCCATTACAAAAAGAAAACCAGACAACAGCTCATGGGTTAGGTGTGAACTATCTGATTATGATAAAAAATTATTATACTTAAAAGTGAATAGAGTATTTGAATATCAGGCACAAAATAGTATAGAAGCAGATCCTAAAGATATTACTGGAGAGCGCAATCTTTCGGGGTTAAAAAATGAAAAACTAAAATCATGGTTTATCAATAGGCATCTACATTCAGCGCATGAGGGTAATTTAACTAATACACAGAAAGAAAATTTCAAACTTGCTGTAGATTGTTTTGCAAAGCTAAACTCTGATTATTCATTTAAAAAAACTACAACAGAAAACGAAATAATTGTAAGTTCACCAACTGGTGATATATATTTCGAATACCTATCTTCTGGTTTTAAATCAATAATTTTTATTCTACTTGGGATAATAAGAGAATTAGAATTTCGTTTTAATCATGATAATAATGCCATTCTTGCAAAGGATTTTGATGGGATAATCTTAATTGATGAAGTGGAACTTCACTTACATCCTGAATGGCAAGGCCGGATTATTAGCATACTAAAAGAAACTTTTCCTAAGGTTCAGTTTTTTATTACAACTCATAGCCCTCATGTCGTTCAAACAGCAGAAAAAGACGAGGTGATCGCCCTTCAAAGAACACAGGAAAATAATATAACTCGAAGAGAATTGCTTAATTCTAAATATGGCTATCAAGGATGGACTATAGAAGAAATTTTAGAAGACATAATGGGAATGCCTACTTTGCGGACTGATTTATATATGAATCTTAAACAAGAATTTGATAAGGCTTTGGATGAAAAAAATAAAAATTTAGCTGAGTCTGCATATGCTGAATTAAATGAAATGCTTCATCCAGATTTTCCCCTGCGTCCTATTTTGAAACTTCAATTAGATACATTGCTGGATAACTAAAATGATAAAACTAACAAGATTGGACAAACCTGAAACCCTAACAGAAGATATAATGAAGGAGCTAAGGACTAGATTTATAAACGAACAAAAACCTGTTTGGAAAAGAGAGGATATATATCAAACTCTACTTGAAAGCAGTAATAAAAAATGTGCTTATTGTGGATGTGTAATAAACATTGAGGATTCATACATGGAAGTTGAGCATTTCTATCCTAAAAGTTTATATCCTAGTGAGGTAATTAGTTGGGAAAATCTTCTACCAATATGTAAGAGGTGTAATAGTTCAAAAGGAAATTTTGATACTAAAAGTAATCCATTTATAAATCCATATGATAATGATCCAAAAGATCATCTGTGCTTGGAAGCTTATAGATTATACCCAAAGAATAGTTCTATTCATGGAGAAAATACGATAGCAAAACTTAAATTAAATGATCATGAAAAACTAGGGGTATCAATTTATAAATTTTGCAATGAGCTTCTTCAAAAATTGGAACAACTATTAATACAATTAAAAGAAAGCAAGGATATATCTATACGCCATGATGAACTCCTAGTTGCTATTCTTTCCAATTGCCAAGAATCTTCTCCTTTTACCGCTTTTGCTGCATCACAACTACATACATCATCCATTTATAAAGAAATAAAAGAAATATTCATAAATAAAAATAAATGGACTGACGAATTATCATCCCTTGACAGTAATTCTAGGAAATTCACTCTTGATAGTAGAAGCAAGCCGTAGCCTGCATTCCCACCAACCGCGTGCGTGGCTACGCCACACACCCTACCTGCGGGCGACGCAAACCTTAAGATTGAGGTGTAGGATGTGTGCGGTACGCACGCACGCGGTTTTTGTTGCTACCGAATGATTCCAAACCATGCCGTAATCCAGTCAGCAGCAAACGCTGCTTGGGTCATGTACCAACAAAACTCAATATCAAAGGCCGTCTGAAATTCAGACGGCCTTTCTGTTTTCATTTCAAGCTGATTAATCCTTAAATTTAAGCTTTTTATTCAATCATCTGACAATCAATCTTTCTCAACCGTAAAAAACAGTTCTTCCTGTTTCAAAGCATTACCGTCTGCATCGGTCAATGCTGCTTCTGCTGCGGAAAACTTGATAACTGCAAGGCTTAGGCTGCCTTGCTCCGTGAGTGCTGTATTGAGGATGACGCCTGCTTCTTCTTCGCCGACTTTGACGGCAATACCGGCGGCTTCTAAAGAATCGCCGCTTAATACGGCCAGACCGCGTTTGACTTGGCCTCGGTATTGGGCGCGGGCGATGATTTCTTGGCCGGGGTAGCAGCCTTTACGGAAATGAACTGCGCCGATGATGTGTTGGTTGAGCATTTGGGCAACAGCCGCTTCTTTGGTTGCGGCGCAAATCCACGGATAGCCGCTGCGGATTTCGTGCAGGTTCCATGCGTTTTCGGCTCCTGCCTGATATTCGGCTGCGTTTTCGGCTGCTGAAATTTTCAGACGGCCTGTGTGCGGCAAGGTAACTTCTACGGCGTTTGCTTGAATTTGGGCTGGGAAAGACAATTGCGGTTCGGTAGCAGGATGTGGTTCTGCATTGTCTGCCAACTCGCCGCTTACTGCCAAATCAGGCATCAGCTCGAAGACGACTTTTGCACGCAAGACAAACATTCTCAAGCGTTTGACGATGGCTTCGGTCAAATCTTGATCCATGACCAACAGTAAATCTTCTCCGCGATTGACGACCAGCATATTTGCCAACACACGGCCTTTAGGCGTATTGTATGTGGCGTAACATGCCTGACCGGAAGCTAAATTATTAATATCGTTGGATAATTGACCATGAAGAAATGAAGCTCTGTCTTCGCCGCTGACACGGACAACGCTGAAAAAAGGCAGGCGGGTTTGCATAATCGACTCCTTAAATTGTAGATGCTGAATTATCGCCCAAATTGCCGCTTATTATCAAATAAATAAATTCAGGCCGTCTGAATGTTTCAGACGGCCTGTTGTTTGGATTCAAGCAATCAAAATTATTTGATGCTGACTTTACGGATAATCACGGCTTCGGTTGGAACGTCTTGATGATAGCCGCGTGTCGCTGTTTTCACTTTGCTGATTTTACGGACCACGTCCATGCCGGAAGTGACTTTACCGAAAACGGCATAGCCGTAGCCTTGAGGGGTTTTGCTTTTGAAATTCAAAAAGTCGTTGTCGGCCGTATTGATAAAGAACTGGCTGGTTGCTGAATTCGGATCGCCGGTGCGCGCCATGGCAATGGTGCCGACGTTATTTTTCAAGCCGTTGTATGCTTCATTGGTGATGGCTTTATCGGTGGATTTTTGTACCATATTCTCGGTAAATCCGCCGCCTTGAATCATAAAATTGTCGATAACGCGGTGGAAAATCGTGTTGTCGTAAAAACCTTTTTTGGCGTAATTGACAAAGTTTGCCACGGTTTTCGGCGCTTTGACTTCATCCAGCTCCAGTTGGATGTTGCCCATATTGGTTTCAATCACGGCATGGGTAACCGCTTGCGCCTGCACGGAAAGTGAGAGTACGAGGGCGCACAGGGTCAGTTTGATGGATTTTTTCATATGTCTTCTCGAATGATGTATTGTGAAAATGGAATATTAACCTTGTTTCGCGTGAAATCCATAAAAAACATGTAAGATTTTTCAAGCAAAAAACATCAGGCAATCAAAATCAGGCCGTCTGAAAAGGGATAAAAACCAAATTCATGCTTTTTATCATTCCCTTTCAGACGGCCTGCTATTACGGTCAAACCGAAATCAGATTAGAAATCCAATTCCGCTTTCAGCCAATAAGTACGCGGCATGCCGACAACAGCGAAGCTGCGGTCGTATTGGCCGCGCTGTACCTGCCAGTAGTTTTTGTTGAACAGGTTTTCTACCGAGCTGCTGACGGTCAGGGTGTTTTTACCGAGCTTGGTTTTGTAGCGCGCGCCTACGTCAACCAAGGTATAGGATGGGAAGGCGTATTGTTTTTGCGTGTCTTGGTAAGACTTACCAAAATATGAAACATTACCGTTCAAGGTCAAGCCTTTGGCAAACGGGGTATCCCACTCAACACCTGCTTTGGCAATTACGCGCGGATTGGCAACTTGAACACCGTTAACCAGCATATCGCGTGAATTTGGATAGTCTTTCACGGTCGATTGCAGATACATCAGGCCCAAAGTCGGACGCAAAGTATTGTTGAGCAAGTTTGCGTAGGTGTTGAACTCGATACCGCGGCTGCGTTCCATGCCTTGCTTGTCACCTGCCGCGCCGCCCAAGGCTTTATACGCGGCAAAGTCTGTTTTACCGGTGGCAGAACCGCGCCAGTAGCCCGGACGTTTGATTTGGAACGCGTTTAACGTGGTCACAAAATTGCCCCAGTTTTTACGCACGCCCACTTCAAACTGACGGCTGACACGCGGTTTGGACATGGTGGTATGGCCGTCATCATCGGTTTTGATATCGGCTGGCTCTAAGTCTTCCATGTAGTTGCCGTAAACAACCAAATCAGGTTGCGGCACCCACGCGGCCATAAACATAGGGCTGAAACGTTTGGCATCGCCGCTTTGGCCTGCTTTTTTATCTGTATATTCAACCACTTGGAAACGACCACCCAAAGTTAGACGGTATTTGTTGTCGGCAAAGCCCAGTGTATCAGACAAGGCCAAGCTGTTGACTTTGATATTGGCATCAAGATTGGCAGAGCTTTCCCAATCAGTTGCATAGTCCGGTTGGAAAGAATCAAGTTGCGCAGCAATATCGCCGCTTGCAGAAATTTTCGCGCTGCTGCTGCCTGCTGACAAACCGCGCGTAGTAGCGCGTTGACGGATAACGCGGTCAAAAGCCGTACTCCAGTTGTGCGTTACAGGGCCGGTTTCAAATTCGCCTCGCGCAGACAGGTTCATGCTTAAAGTGCGGAAGTATTGGTCGGTCAGGCGGGCAGTACCGGTATTGTAGTCATAGTTGCGGGCCGTTACTTTGCCGCTGGCGTTTGTGTTTTGCGCATCGGTACAAGTGCTGGTGGCATTCAAACATACTGTCGGGGAAATCAGCGTACCGTAATAACGTGCTTTGTTGTAGCCGATACCGCCTGTAATCTGTGCATTGTCAAACGCATCCCATTCGAAAGTCAGCATATTGGTTTGACCGACGGTATTTTGCCAGTTCCAGCTTGGCAACAGATTTGTTTTGCCATCCGGTGCATCGAACAAACGACCATCAGCGTTTTGGATGTCCTGCATACGCGCGCGGCCGCCGTTGGTTTTACGTTTTGCATAGATAGAATCGAACGCCACGCGCAGTTTTTCGCCGCGATAATCAGCATTCAATGCAAATTCTTTGTTGTCCTCGCTGTAACCATGGCGCGGAGTATCGCCGTGGCGCAGTTTGCCGTTGGCGCGCACGCCGAATTCTTTGTTTTCGCCGAAGCGTTGGCCCAAGTCGAACGTACCTTGGGCGCGGTTGTTGCTGAACCAACCCAAACCGATTTTGCGGTTGCCTTCGTCGGCGGCTTTTTTGGTTTCGATATTGACGGAACCGGATACCGCGCCTTCAGGGTCCATGCCGTTTACGGCAGTGGATGCGCCTTTAATCAGTTGTGCGGAGCCGACTTGCACGCTGGCCGTACCTTGCGTGCCATACATACCGGCCAAACCGTTGACGCTGAATTGGCGCGCATCAAGTTGGTAACCGCGGAAATACAGGCCGGTCAAGGTGTTGCTTTCGCCGCCAAACTGCCAAGTCGAAGCGTCTTTTTTCGCTACGGCATCTACCAAAGTACGCGCTTCGGTGTTGTTGAGGGCTTTTTCGTCGTAATTGACCACAGTAATCGGAGCGGTAAAGGCGTTGGCTTTACCCAACACACCCAAATTCACACGGTCGCGCATATCACCGTCACTGGCAATAGAATACGAGCGTGCGGCTTTGACGCGTTTGGCGTCGGCGCGGACATTGACTTCCTGCAACTGCTGTTGCACAGGGGTTTCGGGTGTCGCTTCATCGGCAGCATAAGAAAATGCGCTCGCAATCAGCAGCGGCATCAGGGCTAATTTGCTGTTCATAAATTCCTTCTGAATTGAAATATTAATAATTCTTATATCGGGTAAAAAATTACAAAGTAATTTAGTTTTGTGATTATATTTGATAAGATTTCCGCTTTCCATAAAAACAAATAAGAACCGTTTGTAAACACAAAAAATACAACAGTTCAGAAAACTATTATTACAGTTACCATAGTCAAATAAATTTGCCGTCCTTTCAGACGGCCTTTACTTCCTTTCAGAGAACACCCCATGCAAAAATGGCAAATCGAGCTTTATTCCACGCCGTCTTGGCTATTGCAGACCTTATTGATGGTCGCTGCAGCCTCGGCGGTAATTCTGTTTTTTGCACGCAACACACGCTTCGGGCGCGAGTTTAGCTATATCCTGCGCCTTTGCTTGACACCGAAAAGTGCAGTTAAAGTATTGCTGCTGATTACGGCGATGATTACGCTGCTGTTAACCGAAGTGCGGCTGAATGTGTTGAGTACCTTTATGTCCAAAGGGCTTTACGACTCGATGCAGGATTTGAATGCCTCCGCGTTTTGGATGTTTGCAGCGATGAATGCAGGCGTGGTGTTGATACGGGCGTTTAACAACGTCGTCAACGACTTTCTCGATCAAGGCTTAGCGATTAAATGGTCGGAGCGGCTCAATGAAGTTTTGACTTCACGCTGGCTTGCCGACAAAAACTACTACCGCCTGCAAATGCGCCGCCACGCGCCGGACAACATCGACCAGCGTATCCAACAGGACGCACAGGATTTCATCGCCTCGACCATAGAATTTGTGCGCGGCATGGTCAACTCGGTCGTTACCTCGCTGGAATTTGCCGTTGTTTTGTGGGGCTTGGCAGGCATCCTGACCGTGTTTGGCTTTGACATTCCGCACGGCATCGTTTGGTTTGTCTATATGTTTGTGATTTTGGCGACCTTTATCGCCATGTGGATAGGCAACCCGTTGATTCGTTACAACTATGAAAACGAAAAGCTCAACGGCGACTATCGTTATTCCCTCATCCGCGTGCGCGACCACGCCGAAAGCGTGGCGTTTTACAGCGGCGAAAAACACGAACACGACCAGCTTTCCAACCGCTTTAAAGCCATTATCCGCAACCGTTGGCGCATTGCGCGACAAAGCGTCTGCCTGAGCGGCTTTAACGATATGTTCACCAACGGCATCAAACTCTTCCCCATCATTTTGCAAGCTCCGCGCCTGTTTGCCGGACAAATCAAAATCGGCGATATCCAGCAGACTGTCCAAGCCTTCGCACGACTGCAAAACGCGCTGTCTTTCTTCCGGATGTTCTACAACAAATTCACCGCCTACCGCGCCCGACTGGAGCGTCTGTACGGCTTTTTGCTGAGTACGGAAGAAAAACACACCGCACGACAACCCGACCTTACCGAAGTTTCAGACGGCCTGATCTTGGAAAACGTTGCCCTATACCGCCACAACGGCGAAGTTTTATTAGACGGTATCAACATCAACCTCAAAAGCGGCAATTCCCTGCTGATACGCGGTCCTAGCGGTTGCGGAAAAACTTCGTTGCTGCGCACGCTGGCAGGGCTTTGGCCTTTCGGCAGCAGCGGTAAAGTCAGCCATCCGCCGCATCAAGACATCCTCTTCCTGCCGCAACGCCCGTACACAGCGCAAGGCAGCCTGCGCGATGCGATTTGTTATCCCGACATCGACAAACAACATCCCGAACTGATCGAAGCCATGAATACCTGCCGATTAGGTTATCTGGTCGATAAATTAGATAAAACCGATGACTGGCAGCATAAACTCTCCCCGGGCGAACTGCAACGCGTCGCCTTCGTCCGCGCCCTGCTCTCGCAGCCCAAAGTCATCCTGCTCGACGAAGCCACCGCAGCCTTGGACGAACCGACCGAAGCCATGCTCTACCGCGCCTTAAAACAAAAACTGCCCGACAGCATCATCATCAGCATCGGCCACCGCAGCACGCTCAATGAATTCCATGATTTTTGCCTCGATGTCGGTCATGTACAATGCTGAATTAATGGCATACCAAAGGCCGTCTGAAACAGTGAAAAACGAAATCAAACGATTTTGTCCTCACCGTTTCAGACGGCCTTTTCAAACGCTATGGCATGTTTATTTGCTATACTCTGCATTGTGTTAACGTCGTCTAAAAAATATTTATGAAAACCCTGGCCCTCATTCCACATTACAACCATCCGACCACCATCAGCCACGTTGCCCAAACCATGCGCGGCTTCGGTTTAAACGTTTTAATTGTGGACGACGGTTCACGCGAAGAATGCAAACCTGTATTGCAGGCTTTGGTTTCAGACAGCATTGATGTCCTTTACCGTCCAATCAACGGCGGCAAAGGCGCAGCGGTCAAAACCGGCTTGGAATACGCTCAAGAACATGGCTATACCCACGTCTTGCAGGTTGATGCAGACGGTCAGCATTGCTTGAGCGACACTCCCAAACTCCTCGCCGCAGCAGAACAAAATCCCGAAGCCGTTGTTTGCGGCTGGCCGCAATACGGCAATGATGCTCCCAAAGCACGGCTTTACGGACGCAAAATTACCGACTTTTGGAATATGTTGCACACTTGGTCATGCGACATCAAAGACGGCATGTGCGGCTTCCGCCTCTATCCGCTTGCACCCGCGCTATCCGTTGTCCGCGAAGAAACTGTAGGCGACCGCATGGACTTCGACACGGAAATCCTTATCCGCCTCTACTGGCGTGACGTCAAACCGGTTTGGATTAAAACGCCCGTCCAATACGCCGCCGACGGCGTGTCCCATTTCGATGCCTTTGCCGACAATGTCCGCATCAGCAAAATGCACACACGGCTGTTTTTCGGTATGTTGAAACACCGATTGGGTAAAGTTTTCGGAAAGGCCGTCTGAAACCATGACCGATAATAAACAAACCCATTGGGCGGCGCAGCCAGAACGCGGCAGCCGCCTGTTTCTCGCTCTGACCACATTGATGGTGCGCTATCTGCCGGCTTTTTTCATGAGGCCGTGTATTTGGTTTGTGGTGCTGTATTTTTATGCAACCGCACCCAAACCGCGCCGCCATATCCTGCGGTATCAAACCCGTCTTCAGACGGCCTTTCCCCATATCGTCCTGCCGAAACACAGCATATTCAAACAATTCGTCGCATTTGGCGAAGCAGTTTGCGACCGTTTTGCCGTGTGGCAACGCAAAATCCGTTATGAAGATTTGGTGATTGAAGATCCGGACGACATCTATTCGCAAGTCAAGCGCAACGAACGCGGCCAGATTTTTGCCTGTTCGCACTTGGGCAATACCGAAGTTTGCCGTGCGCTGGTGTCGCACCATAAAGATTTCAGACTCAATGTATTGGTGCACAGCAAACACGCACAGGCATTTAACGAGGCATTGCAAAAAGCCGGCGCAGATCATATCCGTCTGATTCAAGTAACAGATTTGGACACCACCCTGATGATGGAATTGAACAGCCGTATCGAAAACGGCGAATGGATTGCCATCGCGGCCGACCGCGTGCCTGTACGCGGCGAGAAAACCGCCGACATTAATTTCTTAGGCCATACCGCCCCTATGCCGCAAGGCGCATGGCTGTTGGCTTCACTTTTAAAAACACAGGTAAATACACTGTTTTGCGTCAAACAAAACGGCCGCTATCATTTGAAACTGCGTCGCTTTACCGATACTTCCAGCTGGAAACGCGGCAACCGCGAGGCTGCCGTCAAAGACGCAATGCAGGGTTTTGCCGACATTTTGGCGCAAGAATGTGCGCAAAATCCGCTACAATGGTTCAATTTTTATGATTTTTGGGGCGAAGACGCCGTCTGAAACCAATCACACTTACACTTTTAAACCATGAAAAAACACATCTACTGCCAACACAGCTTTGAAACCGAAGTTCCTTTTTTTGACGTAGATGCCATGCACATCGTGTGGCACGGCAACTATGTCAAATACCTTGAAACCGCGCGTTGTGCTTTTCTGTCTTCCATCGGTTATGACTACAACGAAATGGGACGGCAAGGGTACAGCTGGCCGATTGTGCAGATGAACCTCAAATACATCCGCCCTGCCCGTTTCGGCCAAAAAATCCGCGTTGATATGGACATTGTCGAAATCGAAAGCTGCCTGCGTATCGATTACACCATTTACGATGCTGAAACCAATGAAAAACTGACCCGCGCTTCGACTACCCAAGCCGCGGTGTCGCTTTCAGACGGCCTGATGCAGTTTCAAACGCCGGACAGCTGGTTGGAAGCAGTAAAAAGACATCCGACATTTAAGGCCGTCTGAAAAATTTATCGATTAAACAACATATTGCCTGCTTATCAGCATTACCCTTTATAATTTTACGTTTCTGTTTCAGACGGCCTTTATCCTCAATCCACACACACTTATGCTACTGAACCTCAACCGCTTTGCCTTTCCTGTTTTCTTAAAAGAAACCCGCCTGCTTACCGCCCTCGCCCTGCCTATGCTGTTGGCCCAAGTGGCGCAAGTGGGTATTGGTTTTGTCGATACGGTGATGGCCGGTGGCGCAGGTAAGGAAGATTTGGCCGCGGTGGCTTTGGGCAGCAGCGCGTTTTCTACGATTTACATTACTTTTATGGGTGTAATGGCGGCGTTGAACCCGATGATTGCCCAGCTGTACGGTGCAGGTAAAACCGAAGAAGTCGGCAAAACAGGAATGCAGGGCATTTGGTTTGGCTTGTGTTTGGGCGTATTTGGTATGCTGTTGATGTGGGCGATGATTACGCCGTTCCGTCATTGGCTGACATTGAACGATTATGTCGAAGACACGATGGCGCAATATATGTTCTTTACCAGCTTGGCAATGCCGGCCGCCATGATACACCGCGCCCTGCACGCCTATGCCTCCAGCTTGAACCGTCCGCGCGTGATTATGTTGGTCAGCTTCGCGGCATTTGTATTGAATGTGCCGCTGAACTATGTGTTCGTTTACGGCAAATTCGGTATGCCTGCTTTGGGCGGCGCAGGTTGCGGTGTGGCAACGGCAGCGGTATTTTGGTTCAGCGCATTGGCTTTGTGGCTTTATATCGCCAAAGGAAAATTCTTCCGTCCGTTTGGTTTGACGGCAAAAATTGGCAAACCCGATTTGGCGGCCTTCAAACAAATTTGGAAAATCGGCGCACCCATCGGCTTGTCTTATTTTTTAGAAGCCAGCGCGTTTTCGTTTATCGTCTTTTTGGTGGCGCCATTCGGCGAGGATTATGTCGCCGCGCAACAAGTCGTCATCAGCCTGTCGGGCATTTTGTATATGGTTCCGCAAAGCGTCGGCTCTGCAAGCACTGTACGCGTTGGCTTTTCGCTCGGACGGCGCGATTTTTTGCGGGCGCGTTATATTTCAGGCGTGTCGCTGGTGTTGGGCTGGGTACTTGCTACCTGCACCGCACTGCTCTTGGTCATCTTTCGCTTTCAGTTGGCCGGTATGTACACCAACGATGCGGCCGTATTGGGCATTGCCGCGACCGTTTTATTTTTCGCCTCCCTATTCCAACTGGCAGACGCCACCCAATGTATCGCTTCATATGCGCTGCGCGGCTATAAAGTGACCAAAATGCCGATGTTCATCCATGCCGTGGCTTTCTGGGGTTGCGGCCTGTTGCCCGGCTACCTGCTTGCCTATCATGTCGATATGGGCATTTACGGCTTCTGGACCGCGCTGACCGCTTCACTGACGATTGCCGCCATCGCATTGGTATGGTGCCTGGAGCTTTGCAGTAAAGAGATGGTCAAATCACATAAGGCCGTCTGAAATTTCTTTCAGACGACCTCCATTGATATTTCATTTACGGCTTATTCACTCTTAAGGAAAAAAATGTTTTCAACTTCCATTATAGAAAAACTTGCTTACTATATTTATTGCTTGATTGACCCTAGAGATGGCAATATTTTCTATGTAGGTAAAGGCGTGGGCAATCGCGTTTTCCATCATGCCCTAGGTTCATTACAAGAAACAGAAACGCCAAGTGATAAAATTGCTTTGATTAGGGAAATACATAAAAGCGGAAACCAGCCCGTGTATTACATTCTGCGGCACAACATCCAAACAGACAAACAGGCTTTTGAATATGAAGCAATGGCAATAGACCTACTCTCCCTAGTCAAGCCGAGCCAGCAGCCGCTGACTAATATTCAAGGCGGCACGCATTCTTCTGAAGTAGGATTGATGAGCTTGTCCGAATTAAAACGAAAATATGATGCGCAAGAATTAAAAACTGACAAACCCATTGTTTTAATTACGATTAATAACGAATACGAGAAACTGAAAAAAGACATCAGATCAGGGAATATTCCTGAAGCCGATAGGCATAAGGAAATTTATGAGCGCACACGGAAATATTGGAAAATCGGAAGCAGGCGTGAAAAAGCAAAATATGCAGTTGCAGTCTATCGCGGCTGGACATTAGCAGTATATGAAATCGAAAGATGGATTTCCGCCGACGATATTATTCAAGGTCGTTGGATGTTTGAAGGCAAGCCGTTACCAGATGACTCCAAAATTTATGAAGAAATCGTGAATAAGCTGACCTATTCTTCCCAAGAAAACTATAAAGCGCCCCAAAACCCCATTACCTATCGTAATTGTTAAACAGTAAGTTTTCAGACGACCCGAATCCACAAAATCACAAATCATCATGCAACCCATCCAATACCAAACCGACCTCACCCCCTACAACACTTTCGGTCTTCGCGCCCAAGCCCAAGCCTTTATCGCGCTCGAACACGCCGATGAATTGCGCGACATCGTCCGACTGCCCGAGTTCAACCGAGATACTGTTTTATGGCTCGGCGGCGGCAGCAATATCCTTTTGATGGAGGACTATACCGGTCTGGTTGTGCATATGGAAAACAAGGGAATACGCGAAATTGAGCGTTCAGATGGCCTGGTTTATATCGAAGCTCAAGCCGGGGAAATTTGGCATGATTTTGTTTTGCATACGGTTGGACTGGGTTTAAGCGGGCTGGAAAACCTCAGCCTGATTCCGGGCACGGTCGGCGCGTCTCCAGTACAAAACATCGGCGCATACGGCGTTGAAGTCAAAGATGTTATCCATAGCGTTCGCTGCTTTGATTTGGATACAGAAACCTTTGTCGAGCTTTCCAATGCCGACTGTGACTTTGCCTATCGTGAAAGCCTGTTCAAACAGGAAGGCAAGGGACGTTATGTGATTGTTTCGGTTGTATTTGCGTTAAAAGAGCATTTTGTGCCGAACTTGGGCTATGGCGATTTGGCGGCAGCGGTTGCCAAGCTGAGCCAAGGCCGCGAGGCGACGGCCAAAGATGTTTCCGACGCAGTGTGTGCAATCCGCAACAGTAAACTGCCTAATCCTAACGTGCTTGGTAATGTCGGAAGTTTCTTTAAAAACCCAGTTGTCAGCGCTGAAAAAGCTGCCGATTTGTTGCAGCAATACCCCAATATGCCACGCTATCCGCAGCCTGACGGTTCGGTCAAACTCGCGGCCGGCTGGCTGATTGACCAATGCCGTCTGAAAGGCCATCAGATCGGCGGTGCGGCAGTACATGACAGACAGGCTTTGGTTTTGGTGAATAAAAACAACGCGTCCGCGCAAGATGTCCACCAGCTGGCACAATATGTTTGTAATACAGTATTTACTCAATTTCAGGTAGAATTACACGCAGAACCCAACTGGCTGCCGACTTCATACAGCCTATAAAACAAAGGAGTGTATCCCATGCCGCGCATTGCTAAAGTCAACACTTACACACGAATCATCAATGCCAGCCTCGCCTTGTTCAACGAAGAAGGCGAGCGCAATATCAGCACCAACCATATTGCCGCCCACTTGGGCATCAGCCCGGGCAACCTCTACTACCATTTCCGCAACAAAGACGAAATTATCGTCCAATTGTTCAAGCGTTACAGCGAAGCCCTGCTTGTCTACCTTAACGAAGCCGTATTGCCGTCTAATGTTGAAGACTCCATCAACTACATGGCCGGTATTTATGATGTGATGTGGGAATACCGTTTCCTTTTCAGCGATGTGAATACCCTGCTTGCCCGCAGTGCCGAATTATTGGGCGAACACAATACCTTTACCCAAGCCAAAGTTTCCCCGCTGTTGGTCAACCTGCTGACCCAGCTCAACGGCCTGAACATCATCAGCGCAGACCAAACCGCCATGAATGACCTTGCCGTCAATATGTGGATGGTGACAAAATACTGGTTCGACTTCGACAGCTCCCTGCGCGGCCGCGCCAAGTTGACCGAAGATTCCAAAGTACGAGGCATCAGCCGCACACTCAGCCTGTTGCGCCCTTACCTCCTGCCGGAACACCGTGCCGAATTCGACCAAAAAATCGGCAGCAACCATTAATTTTTCCATACAAAGGCCGTCTGAAAACGTGGCTTTAACCAAGTTAAAGCTATTTTCAGGCGGCCTGTTAATTTTCGGATGCTTTATTTATGCACCTTCCCGATATTTCCATTCTCGGCTTAGGCTATCTCGGCCTGCCGCTGGCGCAAAAATGTTATGAGCAAGGCAGTCAGGTAGCCGCCGTCAAACGCAATCTGACTTCCGATGATATCAATCTGCCGATTGAACTCGACATTATCGATTTAAACCAAAACGATATTTTTCACAGTTCAACCTTATGGCAAAACCATATCAACAAACCGACATGGTTTTGCCTGCTTCCGCCTTCGTCATTAAACCATTACGCCGATACCCTGAAAAAATGGATTCAACTTGCCGAGCAATCTAAGGTACAACACATCATCTTTACCAGCAGCACCAGCGTGTATGGCGACCAAGCACGCATATGCAATGAAACCACGCCGCCCGATCCGCAAACCGAATCCGCCCGTCAAATCCTCACAGTCGAGCAAGCCTTGCTTGAAAGTACCGTCCCCCATATCGACATACTGCGACTGGGCGGACTTTATTCTGCCGACCGTCATCCCATTACCAAGCTGGTTCAAAAAACACGCATTCAAGGCGGCAATCAACCCGTCAATATTCTTCATAAGGATCTTGCCGTCCAAGTCCTTTTTCAGACGGCCTGCCAAGCTGACGGCAAGCGTATCCGCAATATTGTCGAACCCCGCCACCCAAGCCGGGCCGAATTTTATACCGCCGAAGCGGCCAAACTCGGCCTGCCGGCTCCTGATTTCATCGTTGATGACAAAAGCAACGGCAAAATTGTAAATACCGTTTGCGCAGACGGGCTAAGCCTGTAAAATTGCGACTCAACCCATTAATCCGTTTCAGACGGCATTTAGAGTAAACCATGTCCGCCCTATTTCCCCTTATCAACCACCTGATACAGCAAAATCCAGAGCAACAGCGCGAGCTGTCTGAATTTGCAGGCAGCATCATCTGCATCAGCCTGACCGGTTTCAGACTGACCGGACGCATCAGCGAACAAGGTTTTCTTGAAACCGCAAACGAAACCGCCGACACCAACATCACATTCCACAACAGCGCCATCCAAAAAATCCTCCAAGGCGGCCAGCCCGGAGTGGGCGACATCAGCCTCGAAGGCGACTTGGTATTGGGCATGTCCGTCCTTCCTATTTTGGGTGGACTGCGCTATTATCCAAGCGACGATTTGGCGCGTGTATTCGGTCATGTGGCCGCAGAAAGTATCAGCTCGCGCGCCGGCGATATCGGCCGCACCATGAAAAAAATCGGCAAAAGCATTGCCGAACAAATCAGCGACTTCTCACGCGAACCCGAATCTCCTGTTATCGACCAAGCCACGCTTGCCGCATGGTTGGAAGAAGTGGACAAACTGCGTGACGACGTTGCTCGCCTAAACGAACGCCTCGACCGCCTCGAGCGCGATATCTGGATAGATTAAATACTTAATTTCAGACGGCCTATTACATGAAAAGCCCATTTAAAAACATCGGTATCGTTACACGTCCCAATACGCCCGAAATTCAAGATACCGTCCACACATTGGTTTCTTTTCTGCGCGAAAACGGCTTCACCATCTATCTGGATGAATTGAGCGTAGAAGAACACTGCGTCTATATCCAAGATTCCGCCTACTGCGAAACCGTAAACAAAGCCCAGCTGGGCAAATATTGCGACCTCGTCGTTGTACTCGGCGGCGACGGCACTTTCCTCTCCGCCGCCCGCGAAGTCGCCCCGCGCGCCGTTCCCATTATCGGCATCAATCAAGGCCACTTGGGTTTTCTTACCCAAATCTCACGCGACACCATGGTTGAGGGCATCCGCCCAGTACTGGAAGGCAAATATCTGCCCGAAGAGCGCATCCTCATCGAAGCCAGCATCATTCGTGACGGCGAAACCATCGAACGCGCCCTCGCCCTCAACGACACCGTACTATCTCGTGGCGGCGCAGGCCAAATGATCGAATTTGAAGTCTTTATCAATCAAGAATTTGTCTATACCCAACGTTCGGACGGTCTGATTATTTCCACGCCGACAGGTTCGACTGCCTACGCGCTTGCCGCCGGAGGCCCCATCATGCAGGCCGGTCTGCACGCCTTCACGCTTGTGCCTATCTGCCCGCAATCCATGACCAACCGTCCGATTGCCATCTCCGACACCAGCGTGATCGAAATCCTCATCACCAAAAGCGGCGACGCACGCGCACATTTTGACGGACAATCCCATATCGACGTACAAAACTTCGACCGCATCATCATCCGCCGCTATCACAACCCCTTGCGCGTCCTCCATCCCACCGATTACCAATACTTCAAAACCCTGCGCCAAAAGCTGCATTGGGGCGAACAATTGATTTAAACACCACTTCAATAAACAGGCTGACCATGAAAACCATTTCCCAAACCTTAATAATCGCGCTGTGCGCCCTTTCCTCCCTCTCCGTCTCCGCACACGGTATGCACAAAAGCAAACCCTTGTCCTTTGAAGAATTGCCGAAAATCTGCCAGCAATACTTTACCCGCGCGGATGCGTGTTATCAAAAAGCAGGCGATAAAGCATCGTTCCAACGTGACAACACAAAATACCTGCGCCAAATCCTGCCTGCTGCCGACGTAGGCCAACGTGAACGCATGTGCCAAATTGCCATGGATACATTCGCTGAAAAAACAAAAGGCTTAAATTGCGAATAAAGACCTTCCCCTTAGCTCTAGTAATTTTAATTTCATAAAAAGGCCGTCTGAAACATTAGATTGTTTCAGACGGCCTACTTACAAAAACCCTTTACTTTTTAAGAAGAGACTACAAAATCCACTGTATGCGCTTCACTGTAATCAGGGATTTCCAGCTTTTCTATCATGCGGTGCAACACATCATTCGGAACAGAATGTTCGCGGTTACGGTTTTGCGATAGTAATTGCGTGTAAGGCACTTCCAAATAAATGAGATGCACACGTGCGCCGTAATCGGCAAACATCGGCAGCCATTTGCTGCGCAGGTCGCGGTTAAGATTGGTCGCATTAAAGACAAATGACGTACGGGCTCGCAGGTATTCTTTTGCCTGCTCTTTACCCAAACGCACTGCTTCGGCGGTATGTTTGGAATCTGCAGGATTGAGTTTGCGCTCACGGCGAATCTCATCCAGCGACAGCATAGGCAGATGGGCAAGATGTTGCCTGATGTAACTGTCTTTGCCGCTACCTGCTATGGCGCACATGGCGTACACATCGAAGGTCTGATCATCAAATGGCTGATAATCCGGCATTTCGCTACGGCCGTTAAGATAGAGATAGCGTCCGTAGTAGCTGGCGAACGTACGTGCCTTACCCCAACAAGCGTTTTCTTCACAGAGTTCACGAAACAAATCAATGCGCAGCAAAATATCCTGTTGATCGCAACATATACGACCCAGTACATCAGCTTTAGCAAGCATGGCAAGATGCGCAGTATTGACCTGCAAACTGGCCACTATGACAGCTCGATCAGGATTAGGCTTATTAATCGCCCATAAGGGCAATCCGTGCAAGCGCACGAGTTTGGCGATTGCTTCTCTTACGGCAAATGGAGCGGCAAGTTCGGTATACAGCAAAGTACGGGCGGTATGCTCACCTTTTTTTGCGTGATGCGGCGAAACGATACGCTCTTTGCCGTTTTCTATTTCACTCTTGGTCGTACTGCGTTTTTCCACATCATGCAGCATGGCGGCAGCAAACAGAATATGCTGCTCCTGTCCATCAAGCGCTTGGAACTCGGGCAGTTGTAAAAGGGCTTCGCATACCATTTTGGTATGCGTAAATACATCGCCTTCGGCATGCCACTCAGGGTCTTGCGGAACGTCCTTCATATCGGCAAACCAGCTGAAACGACGTTCTAAGGCTTGCCAATCAGGAAGTTGACCGGGTATGTAATATGGGAATGTCCACATAATTGTCTTTCTTATTATTAGATAATTGGACTTCAGGCCGTCTGAAACTGCCAGCTTTGCCAATGGTATTTGTCGTAATCGATAAGACGGGCAGGCTTCCAAGTTTTCGTCCAATGAACGTCGGTTTTAACGTGTTTGGCTCGCACCAATTTGAAAAGATTATCAAATTCATTGGATTGAACAGGCAGGTTGCCGTTGTTGGTGGCAAAATCAGTTGCATTACGGATAACAAAACCTTCACTGCAAGCCGCTCCTGTTTTCGGATCGTAGCCGCCAAGCTTGCCGGCAGTTTGTACGCTGTCCGTCCACGTCTCCCCCAAATTAGCGGCAAGCCATTGCGCTAAAGCAATATCTTCATTGGCGTATTTTTGAGTGAAATCTGCAAGCGGCTGGACAATGGGGATTTCTGGTACAGTCGGAAAATCAAACAGCTGCGCATAAAATTTAACCTCTTCCCATGAAAGCCAATGTCCGCCACGGCGGACTGCAAACAGGTAAAAATAGCTTTCCAGTTGTGAATAGGCAATCGAATGAATGCCATACAGATTCTCGCCAAAAAGTTCCAGATCGCCTAAATCATCTTTGATTTGCTGCCATCGTTGCAGCAAAGGTTTATCCCACGGATGCTGGGTAGGCGCAGCATGACTACGGGCATAGAGGCCGTGTGCGGCAAAGCAGTTGTTTTGCCCATCTAATTTTTCGGTTAAAACCAATTTCGGCAGTGAGGCAAAATATGAAAGAAAGCCGCGCGGCATAAAACGGTCGTCAGAAGTAGTACCGAGGCTGATGGGCGCGTGCAGGCTGCGGGCGTATTTTTGAGGTTCGGTTGTCGTCATAATATTTTTTCCTTTTTATTCATTTTTTAATTTTCTTTTCAAGTATTCCCAGCGACTTGTTACATTTTCCCCACTATATTTCCTTGTTTAGAAACCAAAAGCTGGTCGATTTTCAAATTTTCAGTATCGATGATTTCAAACTTATAACCGGCATAAACCAGAAAATCCGTACGCTTCGGGATTTTACGCAGGGAATACATCATAAAGCCGGCGATGGTTTCGTAGTTTTCCGAATCGGGAAACTCTTCGATATCCAACGCACGCATGACATCGGCGAGCGGGGTCGCGCCGTCCACCAACCATGTGTCTTCGGTACGGCGGATGATTTGCGGCTCTTCTTCGGTATTGACCAGCTCGCCCATCACAATGCTCATCACATCTTTCAGCGTTACCACACCGACCACCAGCGCGTATTCGTTCACTACGACGGCAAAGTCTTCGCCAGAAGTCTTGAAGGTTTCCAAGACATCGTAAAGCGACAGCGTATCGGGGATAAACAAGGCTTTACGCAACACGCGCTTGTCGGTCAGCCGGACATCTTTTTCTCTTAAAAATAAGGTCAGCAACGTATGCGATTCGATATAGCCGATGACACGTTCCAAATCACCGTCGCATACGAGGAATTTGTTGTGCGGTTTGTCCGACATCATTTCCAACACAGTATCGCTGTCGTCATGTTTGTCAAAATAGGCGATATATTCGCGCGTACTCATGGTGGAAGTGACCGTGCGCTCCTGCATATCAAAAATGTTTTCAATCAGATAGTGTTCTTGTTCTTTCAATACACCAGCCTGCGCGCCTGCATCAACGACGGCATAAATATCTTCCGAGGTCAGCTGCTCCTGACGGACGGTTGAGATTTTAAAGAGTTTGAATATTGCGTTTGCCAATCCGTCAAAAACCCAGACAAGGGGCTTTAAGATAAAAATCAAAAACATCATCGGACGGACAATGCGTACCGCCACCGCTTCGGGATGGGTCATTGCCATACGCTTGGGCATCAGGTCGGCAATTAAAATAAAGCTGCCTGTAACCAGCGAGAATGTCAGCAAAGAGGCAACTGTGCTGCCCCAACTGCCTGCGTTCTCCAAAAGTTTGCCAAAATACGGACGTATTGCCGCCTCGCCAACGATACCGGCAAGAATGGCGACGGCGTTCAAACCGATTTGAACAACGGTAATAAAACTGCCCGGCTGCTGCTGCATATTGATTACGTCAAGCGCACGCGTATCGCCGCCGTCTTTCGCCATGACCTGCAATTTGATTTTGCGTGCCGAAGCAAGCGCAAGTTCGGAACAGGACACAAACGCGCTAATGACAATCAGCAGGCACAATAATAATAAGGCTTCAAAAATATTCATGAAAATATGTGTGTATGGTATAGGTTAAAAATATTCAAACAGCAAAGGCCGTCTGAAAAATTCAATTTGATCTTAGATTTGTATTATGTACATTTATTGTTTTAATCATCCAGCGCATCTTCATCCAAGGATTTCAGCCATTTCAGCTTTTCGCCAATTTTAATTTCCAGCCCGCGCGGGACAGGTTGATAGAAATCCGGTTCGTCCAAGCCATCGGGCATATAGCTTTCGCCGGTGGCGTAGGCATTTGGTTCGTCATGGGCGTAGCGGTATTCACGTCCGTAGCCCAATTCTTTCATCAGTTTGGTCGGGGCATTGCGCAGGTGGACAGGTACTTCGTCGCTGGCGTTTTCTTGGACAAAGCGGCGCATTTGGTTGTATGCCTTATAGCCTGCATTGGATTTGGCGGCGGCAGCGAGATACAACACGGCTTGAGCCAAAGCGAGCTCCCCTTCTGGCGAGCCTAAGCGCTCATAAGTAGTGGCGGCATCATTGGCAATCGTTAAGGCACGCGGATCGGCCAAACCGATATCTTCCCATGCCATGCGGACAATGCGGCGGGCAAGATAGCGCGGGTCGGTACCGCCGTCGAGCATACGGCAGAACCAATACAATGCCGCGTTAGGATGCGAACCGCGTACGGATTTGTGCAGCGCGGAAATCTGATTGTAGAAACTCTCGCCACCCTTATCAAAACGACGGATTTGCGCACCCAAACTATCGGCAAGAAATTCAGCAGTTAAGGTTTTCAGACGGCGTGTATTAGCGGCGCGTAAAAGCTGCTCGATCAAGTTCAACAATCTGCGCGCATCGCCATCGGCAGTATTCACAAGCAATTCTTGCGCGTCTGCTTCAATCGTGAAATCTTGGTATTCAGGCAAAGCCAATACTTTGGCAATCAGCTTCTTCAGGTCGTCTGAAGACAAGGATTGCAAGACATACACCTGCGCCCTACTGAGTAATGCCGGATTGACTTCAAATGACGGATTCTCCGTGGTAGCACCGATAAAGGTTAATAAACCACTTTCGACATAAGGCAAAAATGCGTCCTGCTGCGCTTTGTTGAAGCGGTGTACCTCGTCAACAAACAAAATCGTCGCATGCCCTTGCTGCAAGGCAATTTCAGCTTTCTCAATTGCCTCACGTATGTCTTTTACGCCGGAAAATACGGCGGAAACCGGCAGAAACTGGGCATTGAAACTCTGCGCTAAAATCCGCGCCAACGTCGTCTTGCCCACGCCCGGCGGCCCCCACAGCAACATAGAATGCGGCTTCCCACCCTCGACCGCCACGCGCAAAGGTTTGCCTTCGCCGATTAAGTGCTGCTGCCCGATGACATCGTCTAAAGAATGTGGGCGCAGGCGTTCGGCTAAAGGGGCTTCGGGTTGGCGGGTAAAAAGGTCGGACATAGCGGCTTTCGTGCTGGCTGATTGAAAAGAAAACTCGCTAGCATTATACGGCAGTTTCGCAAACTCACATATCGGGCCGCATTACGGTATAATACACGCTATTTTGAGAATTCTTCGGGCGTTTCAGACGGCCTTGCTTACAGGAAATATCATGACTTCAAAAACTCTTTTGGCAGCTGTTACATCAGTTTTCTTATTGGGTGCATGCGCTACCGGCGGCGAATCTTTCGGCGGTTTGGGCAGCGGTACAGGTATCGGCAGCAGCGTAGTGAAAATGGCGGTAGACAGCCAATGCCGTACCGAATTGAACAAACGTAACGAATGGCGCGTCATTGCTTTGGCCATGAGCGCGGAAAAACAAGCCGAATGGGAAAATAAAATCTGCGGCTGCGCCAGCGAAGAAGCGCCAAACCAATTGACTGCAACCGAAATGATGCAGGTGTTGAGCCCGGCAACTCGCGAGCAGGCCATTGCTTCCGTTACCGCGAAAACGGTTACCGCCTGCTTCAAACGACTCTACAAATAATCGTTCAGACGGCCTTTTTTAATATCGAGGCCGTCTGAATTCGTTTTGACTTTCTATTTGAATTTTAAATATATAGAGAAGAAACCATGAAATACATCAGCACCCGCGGTGCAACCGCACGCAAGCAATTCAGCGAAGTTTTATTGATGGGCTTGGCTCCTGACGGCGGTTTGATGCTGCCTGAGCAATACCCTCAAATCGACCGTGCTACTTTAGACCAATGGCGCACACTCAGCTATCCTGAGTTGGCGTTTGAAGTCATGAGCCTGTTTGCCACCGACATCCCTGCTGATGATTTACGCGATATCATCAACCGTACCTACACCGAAGAAGTATTCGGCACAAAAGCCATTACTCCGGTTCGTACACTTTCAGACGGCATCAAAATTCAAGCCCTCTCCAACGGCCCGACTTTGGCATTCAAAGACATGGCCATGCAATTCTTGGGCAATGCGTTTGAATATGTATTGAACAAAGAAGGCAAAGAACTCAATATCTTAGGCGCCACTAGTGGCGACACCGGCTCTGCCGCCGAATATGCCCTGCGCGGTAAAAAAGGCGTCAATGTCTTCATGCTGTCTCCGGAAGGCAAAATGAGCGCATTCCAACGCGCGCAAATGTTCAGCTTGCAAGATGCCAACATCCACAACATCGCTGTTGAAGGCATGTTTGACGACTGCCAAGACATCGTCAAAGCCGTACAAAACGATGCCGAATTCAAAGCCAAATACCACATCGGCACAGTCAACTCCATCAACTGGGGCCGCATTGTCGCCCAAGTCGTGTACTACTTTGCCGGTTATTTCAATGCCACTTCGAGCAATGACGAAAAAGTCAGCTTCTGCGTACCAAGCGGCAACTTCGGCAATGTCTGCGCCGGCCATATCGCCCGCCAAATGGGTCTGCCTATCCATCGCTTGATTGTCGCCACTAATGAAAACGACGTATTGGACGAATTTTTCAAAACCGGCGCATACCGCCCGCGCAACAGCGAACACACCCACGTTACTTCCAGCCCGTCTATGGATATTTCCAAAGCCTCCAACTTCGAGCGTTTTGTGTTTGACCTGATGGACCGTGATGCAGACGAAATCAAAACCTTATGGGCTGAAGTAGGTTCCGGTAAAGGTTTTAATTTGGAATTTGCCTTAAACAAAGTACATCAACAATATGGCTTTGTTTCCGGCAAATCGACCCATGCCAACCGCCTTGCCACCATCAAACAGGTTTACGAGCAAGACCGTGAATTGATTGATCCGCATACTGCTGATGGCATTAAAGTCGCCCGTGAAGTCCGCGAAGCCGGCGAAACCATTGTCTGCCTCGAAACCGCATTGGCTGCCAAATTTGAAGCCACCATCCATGAAGCGGTCGGCAAAGTTGCGATCCCCCGTCCGGCCGCATTGGAAGGCTTGGAAAACCTGCCGCAACGTGTCCGTGTTGTCCCTAATAATGCAACGGCAGTGAAAGACATCATTAAGGAAGCCCTGGCTTAACTGGCCGTCCTTGACGACTGCATAGGCCGTTTGAAAAAGTTTCAGACGGCCGCAACCGATATTTGAGAAGTGGGTAACATTATTGCCAAACCCACCACGCTGCAGTCGTTCCTAATATAAAATCAAGGTGTTAAAACAATACCGACTCCTTTTGACTTTCAATTGCAAACATTGTAATGACAGATATTTTCGTTTAGAATTGCATGTTTGCTCTAAATCTGGATTGATATGCAGACAACACAAGCCGCATCCAACTGGGAGCTGTACAAGCGTTTGCTTGGATATTTAAAAAGCTATTGGAAGATGTTTATCGTCTCCGTAGTGGCCATGCTGATTGTCGCCGGTACCATGCCGGCTTTCGGTTACTTGCTCAAACCTCTGATTAATGAAGGTTTTGTTGATAAAAACATGAAAAGCATGTCATGGTTGCCGCTGGCAATTGTGGCGCTGTTTTTCGTTCGCGGCCTGTTTAACTTCATTAACGAATATTGCACGACTTATCTGTCCAGCCACTTGGTGCAGCGCTTGCGCGGTGAAATGTTCAACAAAATGATGCACCTGCCGACTTCGTATTTCAGCAGCAATACCGGCGGCCGTTTGATGTCTCGTATCTTGAACGACGTCAATCAAATTACCGATGCAGGGTTTAACGTCATTACCGTGATTGCTAAAGACGGCGTGAGCGTAGTCGGCCTATTGGGCTTGCTGACTTATCTGAACTGGCGTTTGACCCTGATTACTTTTATCATCTTGCCGGTTGTTGCTGTATGTATCCAAACAGTCAGCAAACGCCTGCGCAAACTGTCTGCCAACAACCAAATTTATCTTGGCCAGCTGATGCAGGTCTTGGGCGAAAGCATTAATGGTGAACGCGTTGTAAAAATCTACGGCGGTCAAGATTATGAAAACCGCCGCTTCGACCGTATTGCCAATGATGTTCGCCGCAACCTGCTCAAACAGGTTTCCGCCAGCTCTGCCGGTACCGGCATTACGCAATTAATGGCCTCGGTTGCTCTGGCTGCGATTATTTACGCAGCCGCCCGCCAAGCAGGACTTTCCGGCTTTAGTGCAGGCGATTTCATGTCGTTTTTGTCGAGCATGATCATGATGTTTGACCCCATTAAACGCATGACCGGCGTGATGCAATCCCTGCAACGCGGTTTGGCGGCGGCAGAAAGTGTCTTCACCTTTTTGGATCAACCCGAAGAAAGCAACGAAGGCAAACAAACCCTCAGCCCAAACCCTGGCGATATCGAATTTTGCGATGTTGTACACCGCTATCCTGAAGCCGAACGTAACAGCTTGAACCACATTAACCTGCTTGTACCGCAAGGCAAAGTGACCGCATTGGTCGGCGCATCAGGCTGCGGTAAAACCACCCTGGCCAATATGTTGCCGCGCTTCCTCAATCCGGATGAAGGCAAGGTCTTGATTGGCGGCATCAACATCAATGAATATACACTAGAAAGCCTGCGCAGCCGCATGGCATTCGTTAGCCAAAACGTTGTCCTGTTTAATGGTACGATTGCTGAAAACATTGCCTATGCTCAAGCTGACAAATTCAGTGAAGAAGAAATTATCAATGCTGCAAAAGCCGCGAATGCTTGGGAATTTATCCAAAAAATGCCGCAAGGCTTGCACACTGAAGTTGGCGAAAACGGTTTAAAACTGTCCGGCGGCCAACGTCAACGCCTCGCCATTGCGCGTGCACTTTTGAAAAACGCACCGATTTTAATTTTGGACGAAGCCACCAGCGCATTGGATAATGAATCCGAACGTTTGGTACAAACCGCATTGGAAAACCTGATGCAAAACCGTACCACATTGGTGATTGCCCACCGACTTTCGACCATCGAAAAAGCCGACAACATCGTTGTCATGCATGAAGGCAATGTCGTAGAACAAGGCACTCATCATGAATTGATTAGCGCAGGCGGACGCTATTCCGACCTGCACAGCCTCAGCGAAAAATCAGCCAAACCGGCAAGCAAGTAGCTGAACACAATATTCCATTCTTTTTATTAACCTTGGCCGCCCCGACTTATCCTTTTCAGACGGCCTTATCCGACAGGAAATATCAATGGCAGCATTCAACACCCAGAAAGTCTTGTCCGTACACCACTGGACCGACGCTTACTTCACTTTCACCTGTACCCGTGACGAATCTTTGCGCTTTGAAAACGGCCAGTTCGTCATGGTCGGCCTGATGGTAGACGGCAAACCGCTGATGCGCGCATACAGCGTGGCTTCCGCCAACTGGGAAGAGCATCTGGAATTTTTCAGTATTAAAGTACAAGACGGCCCATTGACCAGCCGCCTGCAACACCTTAAAGTCGGTGATGATGTCCTCATCAGTAAAAAACCAACCGGTACATTGGTTGCCGGCGACCTGAATCCGGGCAAACACCTCTACCTCTTGAGCACCGGTACCGGCATCGCCCCTTTCTTGAGCATTACCAAAGACCCTGAAATTTACGAGCAATTCGAAAAAATCATCTTGGTTCACGGCGTACGCTACAAAAAAGATTTGGCATACTACGACCGCTTCACTAAAGAATTGCCCGAACACGAATACTTGGGCGACTTGGTTAAAGAAAAACTGATTTACTATCCAATCGTTTCACGCGAAGAATATGTACACCAAGGCCGTCTGACCGATTTGATGCGCAGCGGCAAACTCTTCGAAGACATCGGCCTGCCTAAAATCAATCCACAAGACGACCGCGCCATGCTGTGCGGCAGCCCTGCCATGTTGAAAGACACCTGCAACGTCTTGGACGATTTCGGCCTGACCGTTTCTCCGAAAACCGGTGTCCGCGGCGACTACCTGATTGAGCGCGCATTCGTCGATCAATAACGTACGTCAGCAACAGGCCGTCTGAAACCCTTCTTTCAGACGGCCTAAACCTTAATAATTTATCCCACATTATGCCTACTCTACTCATCATCCGTCCGTCCAACCGTCCGCAACAAGATATCCAAACCTGCCATGCTGCCGGTTGGCAGGCTCAGGTATTGAGTCCGATTGAAATAGAGTTGGATCATTCGGCGCTAAAAAAACTTCCCGAGCAATTCAAGCAAGCCGATGTCGTGTTTTGGGTCAGCCCTACCGCTATTGAAACCGCAGCGCCGCACCTGAACTTTTCAGACGGCCCTAGAGCACACATTACCGTCGGCCAAACCAGCCAACATACTTTAGCACAATTCTCCCCCTATCCCGTATTCTCCCCCGAAGATGGCAACGACAGCGAAGCCGTCTTGAGAATGCCTATTTGGAAAAACCTGCCACCCAATGCCCAAGTTCTAATCATTCGAGGTCATGGCGGCCGTAATTTTCTGGCAGACAAACTGACCGAACTGGGTTTCCAAATCGACATCGCCGAAATCTATTTCAGACGGCCACACGCCATCGATTGGCAGCACTTTAAAACCGAAGACATCGCCGCCGCCTACGTTACATCCGGCGAACTTGCGCGCGAATTTTTCCATCAGATTCCGCCGCAATTTTCCCGATTCTTCGAATCCTTGCTATACTTTACCCATCATCCGCGCATTGCCGATGCGCTTCGCATCGTCGGTGCCAAACATGTAGAAACCGTCACTTCTCTATCCGCTGCACTTTCATCCATGCCACAAAGGAGCCAAGCAGTGAACCCAGTCGAAGACAATAAAGATACCCAACAAGTTGCCAATACGGCAGCTCCGGCGCCTGAACGTTCTGAAAACACTAGGCCGTCTGAACAAATCAAACCTACCCAACCTCAGCGAGTGGAGGCGAGCATGCCCGAGTCCAACAATCTCCCACAAAACAACTCCCCTGTTATCATCAAACAATCTGGCGGCAAAGCCTTGGCCGCAGGTGCAACCGTCTTGGCACTGCTTGGCCTAGGCGCGAGCGGATTCCTGTTTGTACAGGGTCAAAATGTTTTAAAAAACCAAGAGCTCGAATTCAACCAAAAAATCGACAAAGCCGCGTTAGGTGAATCTGAAAACGCCAGCCTTTTAAAAGACAACCTCAACCGCCAAACCGCTATTCAGGCCGAGTTAGACCGCCTGAACAACGGTCAAAAAAACAATAGCGATCAAATCCTGCAAACGCAGAAAGCTTATCAAGAGTTACTCAAAGGCCGTATCAACTGGCTGGTTGATGAAGCCGAATCCATGTTGAACACTGCTTCGCAACAATTGATGCTGTCAGGCAACCTCCAAGGCGCGGTCAGCGTATTGGAACACATCGACAGCCGCTTAAGCCGTTTTGAACAACCTGAACTTATCCCCGTCAAACAAGCCATCAGCAATGATTTGGCTGCACTGAAAAACCGTCCTTATGTCGATATTTCCGCTACTGCCTTGCGTATCGACCGTTTGGAAACTGGTATTTCCGGCCTGCCTTTGGTCTTGGACGGCGTATTGAAACCGGGTGCCGCGCCTGTCGAAGCCGCCAATTCAGGAACTTGGTGGGAAAACACATGGGAGAAATCCCTCAATGCCCTCAAAGGCTTGGTTGAAGTCCGTCATCTGGACAGCAACGACGCCATGTTGATTTCGCCCGAACAAACCTACTTCATCCGTGAAAACCTGCGCCTGCGCCTTTTGGATGCGCGCATTGCCCTGTTGCAACACAACGGCGAAGTGTATCAAAGCGATTTGAACAACGTTGAAGCAACCGTCAAACAATACTTCGACAGCAAATCCCCTGCTACGCAGTCATGGTTGAAAGAGTTGGCTGAACTCAAAGCCCTTGATGTCCGCATGATTTCAGACGACAGCCTGAAAGCCAGCTTGAGCGCCGTTCGTGCTTATCAAGAAGGTTCGCGTACACAAATGACGACCGAAGAAGCTACGCAAACCCAAGCTGCCGAGAAAACCGCTTCCGCTCCGGCTGCAACTACCGAGCAAGCCACCACTGCCGCTCCTGCTGCCGCTTCTGCCCCTCAGTCTTTAGAAGCACCTGCATTGCCGTCTGAAAACAAAAAAGAACCGGCCGCCGAAGCTGCCAAACCACAAAACCAAACCAAGCCTGCTGCCAAAATTAAAGGAGAGCAAGCATGAAAACCGTCGTTTGGATTGTCATTCTGTTTGCCGCCGCCGTCGGTTTAGCTTTAGCTTCCGGTATTTATACCGGCAACGTGTACGTCGTGGTTGAACAAACCATGCTACGTATCAATCTGCATGCCTTTGTTTTAGGCCTGCTGTTGAGCGTATTCGTCTTGTATTTCCTGATTAAATTCGTGTTCGGCCTCTTAAATATTCCAGTGCGTATGCAACGCTTCGGTATTGCCCGCAAAGGCCGTCAGGCTTCCGCCTCTTTGAACAGCGCAGGTCTGGCATATTTTGAAGGTCGTTTTGAAAAAGCCGAACAAGAAGCCGCCAAAGTCTTGCAAAACAAAGAAGCAGGCGACAACCGTACCCTGGCTTTGATGTTGGGCGCGCATGCAGCCGACCAAATGGAAAACTTTGAATTACGCGACCGCTATCTGCACGAAATCGAACAGCTGCCACAAAAACAGCAGCTTTCCCGTCATCTTTTGCTGGCCGAATCTGCACTGGGCCGCCGCGATTATTCGACTGCCGCACAAAACCTTGAAGCAGCAGCAAAAATCAATAGCAACCTGAGCCGCCTGGTCCGCCTGCAATTGCGTTATGCCTTTGATCACGGCGATGCTGCAGATGTCTTGGCAAAAGCGGAAAAACTGGTTAAAGCCGGCGCCATCAACGATTACGAAGCCGGACAGTATCAAAATTGGGCATATCGCCGCCTCTTAAGCGAAGTAACCGATGCAGGCAGTCTGAAAGCTTGTTTGAAACACATTCCAGAAAGCTTGAAATCAGGCGAATTATGTGTCGCGATTGCCGAAAAATACGAGCGTTTAGGTTTGTATGCCGATGCAGTCAAATGGGTTAAAACCCATTATCCGCAAAACCGCCAGCCTGAGCTATTGGAAGCATTTGTCGAATCCGTACGTTTCCTAAGCGAGCGCGACCAGCAAAAAGCCATCGACTTGGCAGATTCTTGGCTGCAGGAACAACCAGACAATGCACCGCTGTTGATGTATCTTGGCCAACTGGCTTACGGCCGCAAACTTTGGGGCAAAGCCCAAGGCTACCTCGAAGCCAGCATCGCCCTGCAACCCAGCGTATCCGCACATTTGGTCTTGGCGCGCGTGTTTGATGAAACCGACCAACCTCAAAAAGCGCAAGAACAACGCAATCTGGTTTTGGAAAGCGTGGCCGAAGAAGAACATCCGTCAGCCCTTCCTCAACCAAATTGATGTGCTGATTTCGCATTAAGCGACAGTATGAAATCTACAACAGAACCAACCATTTAATCATTTCAGACGGCCTCAATACATATCTAAGGCCGTCTGAACTTTGTCCAACACACCAAATCAGAAAGCCTATTTATCATGACTGCTCTGAAAAACGACACTTTCCTCCGCGCCCTGCTCAAACAGCCTGTCGAATACACCCCCATCTGGATGATGCGCCAAGCCGGACGCTATCTGCCTGAATATAAAGCCACGCGCGCACGCGCAGGCAGCTTTCTCGATTTGTGCAAAAACACCAAGCTGGCGACCGAAGTCACCATCCAGCCTTTAGAACGTTTTGATCTGGACGCGGCAATTCTGTTTTCCGATATTCTGACCGTACCCGACGCCATGGGTTTGGGCCTGTACTTTGCCGAAGGCGAAGGCCCGAAATTTGAACGCGCCTTGCAACACGAAGCCGACATTGCAAAACTGCAGGTTCCCGACATGGAAAAACTGCAATACGTCTTTGATGCCGTAACTTCTATCCGTAAAGCATTGGACGGCCGAGTTCCGCTGATCGGCTTCTCCGGCAGCCCGTTCACACTCGCCTGCTACATGGTCGAAGGCGGCAGCAGCAAAGAATTCCGCACCATCAAAACCATGATGTATTCGCGTCCTGATTTGCTGCATAAAATCCTCGACACCAATGCCCAAGCCATTACCGCCTACCTCAACGCCCAAATCGATGCCGGTGCACAAGCCGTACAAATTTTCGATACTTGGGGCGGCGTGTTGAGCGATGCCGCATTTAAAGAATTCAGCCTGAAGTACATCCGACAAATCGTTGCCGGGCTCAAACGCGAAAGCGAAGGCCGCCGCGTGCCTGTTATCGTATTTGCGAAAGGCGGCGGCTTATGGCTGGAAAGCATGGCAGAAATCGGCGCAGACGCATTGGGCTTGGACTGGACCTGTAACATCGGCGAAGCACGCCGTCGCGTCGGCGAACAAGTTGCCCTGCAAGGCAATTTTGATCCGTTTGTCCTCTTTGGCACACCGGAATCTATCCGCACCGAAGTCGCACGCATCCTTGCCGACTACGGCAACGGCAGCGGCCATGTATTCAACCTCGGACACGGCATCAACCAACACACCAATCCGGAACACGCCAAAATCTTGGTCGATACCGTACACGAATTGTCTCGTCAGTATCACCGTTAAAGAAAAAACGTAAAGGCCGTCTGAAAACAAAAAACACAATTATCGTGTAAATTTGTTTTCAGACGGTTTTTCTATATACTTAATATTTGAAGCTTGTCGGCCCAAACCTTCAAATTGAAAAACCCAACCACTCCCCACTTAATATGAATTTCTTAAAAGACATCACCTGGACCGAGATTTTTATCTTCGCCCATACCTGCGCCGCACTCGCCTGCATGCTGCGCGTGTTGTACAAACAAAAAAACATCGGCTCAACCTTTGCATGGCTGATTATCCTCTTCCTTTTCCCCGTATTCGGAACCATCGCCTACATCCTCATCGGCGAGCCGCGTCTCGGTACGGCCCGCGCCAAACGTACCGGCGAAATGAACCGTTTCTACCGCAACTTTGCCGCCGCCCACCTTACCGATATGTATCTCGATATTGCCGACCAAGTGAAATCGCGTTACCACGGCATCAGTAAAGTTGCCGAAAAAGGAACGGGGCTGGGTGCAACCCGAGGCAACGCCATGAGCCTGCTCTCAACCACCGACACTATCATCGACAGCATGCTTGCCGACATACGCGGCGCAGCACATTCCTGCCTGTTGGCCTTTTACATTATCGAACCCAAGGGCCGCATCGAAGAAATTCTAAATGAAATTCTTGCCGCCGCAGATCGAGGCGTAGACTGCGCCATACTGGCCGACGCCGTCGGCAGCAGGAGCTTTCTTGAAAGCGATTGGGTAGAGAAACTGCGCCAAGCCGGCGTTGAAGTACATACCTCCTTGCCTGTCGGCATCTGGCGTACATTATTCACACGAACCGACCTGCGCAACCACCGTAAACTCCTCGTCATCGACAGCAAAATCGGTTACACCGGCAGCTTCAACCTCGTCGATCCGCGCTACTTCAAACAAAACTCAGGCGTCGGCGAATGGATAGATGCCATGATGCGTTGCACAGGGCCTATGGTACTGGAGCTGTCAGCCGTCTTCTTCGCCGACCTTGCCGTCGAAACCGATAAAAACCTCCAAAACGTACAAACATACCTCAACCAAGCAAAAAACCTGCTGCCCCAAATCCTTCCCGAAAAAATGCAGCAAGGCAATATTGTTGCCCAAATCATTCCCTCCGCCCCCGAGCAAAGCAGCTTTGTCATCTACGAAACCATCATCAGCGCCATCTATGCCGCTACCAAACAAATCACAATTACCACCCCCTACTTCGTCCCCGACGAGCCGCTTCTCATGGCATTAACCGTCGCCGCCAAACGCGGCGTCAAAGTAACCCTGATACTGCCCGCCAAAGTCGATTCACTGATGGTACGCTACGCCTCACGCGCCTACTACCCTATGCTGCTGGAAGCCGGCGTCAAAATCGCCATGTTTGAAGGTGGCCTTCTGCATGCCAAAACCTTGACCATAGACGAAGACTACTCCCTCTTCGGTACGGTCAATATGGACATGCGCAGCTTCTTCCTTAACCTCGAAATCAGCCTCGCCATCTACGATCGCGACACCACCAAACAAATCTGCAACCTCCAACGTGACTACCTCAAAAACAGCAGCTACATTGCCATCAAATCATGGCAACAACGCTCCAAACTCCGCGGCCTCGTAGAAAATGCCGTCCGCCTGATGAGCCCTTTGCTGTAAAACATAAATATTTAGGCCATCTGAAAAATACTTTTCAGATGGCCTTTTTAAATAAAACACTGATAGACAAAATTCTTTATTGACAGATATTCAAGCTATCCCATCTCTCCCTCTCGGAAAAAGTAAGACTCAACCCCTTTCTCAGCTAAAGAATCTTTACTAAATTTAACTAAAATATAAACTAATTGATTTTTATAAAAATCCTATTAATTTTAGACTGGAATAAAACAGAATATATTTATTAATATTCATTAAGAATTTGATAATCATTATTATAATAATTAGAATAAGCAGTCAATTTTTTACTTAGGAAAAATCATGAATAAGGTCTCCTCTCCTGTATTCCGCCTTAGTATCATTACACTCGCATTATCAACAAGCTTCGCTCATGCCGAAAATTTGCAACCCGCAGAAACTGCCGAGTTGAATGAAATTAAGGTCACCGGTACTGCCGTACCGACTCGTGTAACCCGCAACCAGCTCGACCGCGAAATTTCGACCGATTTAAAACAAGTCATGAAAGATCAAATCGGTATGGATGTTGGTGGCGGCAACGGCGTAGCACAGTTTTACAGCATCCGCGGCGTTGGTGAAGACAAAATTAACCTAGAAGTCGACAACACCAGCCAATCCACAAAAATCTTCCACCACCAAAGCCGCTTCCAGCTTGATCCTGCTCTGGTGAAAAGCATCAACGTCGAAAAAGGCACAGGAGCGGCGAGCGCGGGTTTGGGTGCGGTCGGCGGTACCATCCGCGTAACAACGGTTGACGCCAAAGACCTGCTGACCGACGGCAAACCTTTCGGTTTCAAACTGGGCGCAGGCTTGAGCAGCAATAAAGGCTCAACCGGCAGCGCAGCGGTTTACGGCTATCAAAACGGCTTCGATGCCCTGTTTGCAGGCAACTTCCTCAACAACCGTGACTACAAAGACGGCAACGGCAATGTCAATCTCGGCAGTCGTCTGAAACAGCACAGCTACCTCGCCAAACTCGGCTACGACTTCAACGACGACCACGGCATCCGCCTGACCTACCGTCAGGAATACCAAAAAGGCAACCGCACCGACAAAGCCGAGTTCCAAAACGTTGACAGCTACATCGGCGTGGACGGCACTTATCAAAAAGAGCAGACCTACAATCTGGAATACCGTGGCCGTAACGTCGGCTTTATCGACAAAATCGATGCCAACGTCTTCCAAATCAACACCGATGACACCAAACCGCCTAAAGGCGCTCCTTCTCCAAAAGCCCAAGCTTCCGGCACGGCGCAAGGCGGCGTTCCCATCGGTCAGCTTGAGCTAAGCAAAATCAAAGCGACCGGCGCGAATCTGAACCTCGCCAGCTCCTTCGGCGACGGACACATAGTGAAATACGGCGTCAACTACCGCCACGAAACCTCCGAGCCGTCCGACAAAGGCGCGTGGCTGAAGATTCTCGGCCTGTATGACCGCGACAAAGAGAAAAAAGCCGAATACGGCGTGTACGCGGAAGGCATTTGGAACCTGCACCCCGTTACCCTGACCACCGGCCTGCGTTACGACCATTTCAAATACAACGCCGCCAGCAAACAAAGTGCGTCGCACGGACAACTCAACCCCAGCATCAGCGCGATTTGGGACATCAACGACAACTTCTCCCTCTTGGCAAACCTCAATCAGGCAAGCCGTGCGCCCCGCCTGAACGAAGCCCTGTTGGCTAACGAACGTGCAGGTGCCGCCGCCGATTTGGACAGCAACCTCAAAGCTGAAACTGCCCGCCGTGCTGAAATTGGCTTCAAATGGCGCAACGACAACTTCAACGTCAGCGGCAGCGTGTTCCACCAACGCATCAAAAACCTCATCGTCTATCGTTGGGCAAAAATCAACAACAACACCGCCTCCATCACCGAACGCGGCAAGATTTACAACGGCGGTACGCTCAAAACCTACGGCTACGAACTTGACGCATCCTATCGCTGGGGCGGTCTGACCGCACGCGCCGGCGTGTCCTACGTCAAACCCCGTCTGAACGGCGAAATGTACTACGGCGAAAGCCCGATTCAAGAGGAAGACCACGAAAGCTCGTTCACCTTCTGGAACACCGGCCGCCAATGGCTGACCGGTCTGTCTTACCAGTTTGAAAACCCCAAACTCGAAATCGGCTGGCGCGGCCGCTACGCCCAAAGCGTGAAATACACCGACGTCGCCCGCGGACTAGGCACGATACACGGTAAGAAAGCCGGTTACGGCGTACACGACATCTACGCCAACTGGCAGCCGCTGAAAAAAGACAACCTGAACGTCAACTTCGCCGTCAACAACATCGGCAACAAGCAATACCGTTCACACAGCCAACGCTTCCCCGACGGCAACGGACGCGTGCCCTTCTACGAACGTGGCCGCGAGTTTGCCTTGGGCGTGAACTATCGTTTCTGATAATACGAACGACGTTATGACGTTATAAGAAAATAAAAGGCCGTCTGAAATCCAGTTTTCAGACGGCCTTTTCATTGATTTTAATCTTGCCATATAACCTTGTGTTCAGAACCATATGTAATCTTTTTAATACTGCTTTCAAGAGGAATTTCTTTATCTAATACTCCTGAATATTCCGAACCTGCTAATTTTTGAAATAAAGTAATATTCAGCTCATCGTTGCGGCTAGTTGTTTTAATATCTGAAATACCCATTGCACTATTGCCTAATAAGCCTGTCAAATGAACCTGCCTATTCCCCTTAGCTTCATTGACAGTAATTTTAAAATTCCAAATATCTTCCAACTTAATTTCTTCATTAGAGAAAAAGCAGCCGGATAATATCAAGCCTGCAATACCCAGCATCATTGCCCTTATTTTCATAATAATTCCCTGATCGATTTAACAACTTTAGGTTCGATTCCCGAAGCTGATAGTACTATAAATTCTTAAATGCGTAGATTGGATTGATAAACCTAACGATTTCAATAAATTTAATAGTTCTGTTGGTCCTCAATTCAACCTACACTTATTAAGTAGGAATAGTATAAAAAGGCCGTCTGAAAATTTTCAGACGGCCTTTTTTCCTCCTTCCTTACTTAACCATCACCCTTTCTTTCAAAGTCTTCAATACGTTCTTCACTGTATTAATCCGCACTTCGATATTTTCCATCTCTGCGGTAAATCGCAGCTTATCCGCGCCGGCAAGGCGGTATCTTTTGTCGTTTTGAATCAGCAGGATGATTTCGGTTGGATCGACATTGTTGTTTTTTCCAAAGGTTACCGTTACCGCTTCGCTGGTCGCATCAATGGCATCGATACCCAATTCTTTTGCCATAAGCCGTAAGTGGTGGCTTTCGATGAGGGTTTTGACGGGTTGTTCGGGCAGACCGAAGCGGTCGACCAGTTCTTCATGTATGGCGTTGATTTGCTGCACGGTTTCGCAGACGGCGAGGCGTTTGTAGAGGACGAGGCGCTCGTGAATGTCGGAGCAGTAGTCTTCAGGCAATAATGCCGGGCTGTGCAGTTTGATTTCGGTGGTGATGCCCAGCGGTGCGTCGAGGTCGGGCTGGCGGCCTTTTTTGAGGTCGCGCACGGCTTGTTTGAGCATTTCGGTGTAGAGCGTGAAGCCGACCTGTATCATTTCACCGGATTGTCCTTCGCCAAGGATTTCGCCTGCGCCGCGGATTTCCAAATCCTGCATGGCTAGGGTGAAACCCGCGCCGAGTTCGTCTGCCGCCGCGATGGCATCGAGGCGTTTTTCTGCGTCTTTGGTGATGTATTCGGGCGTGAGCAGGTAGGCGTAGGCTTGGTGGTGGCTGCGGCCGACGCGTCCGCGCAGCTGGTGCAGTTGTGCCAGCCCGAATTTGTCGGCGCGGTTGATGATGATGGTGTTGGCGTTGGGGATGTCAATGCCGGTTTCGATGATGGTAGAACAGAGCAACACGTTGAATCGTTGCTGTAAAAAGTCGCGCATCACTTGTTCCAACTCGCGCTCGCGCAGTTGTCCATGTGCCACGCCGATGCGGGCTTCAGGCAGCAGGGTTTCGAGCCGCTCGCGCATATTTTCAATCGTATCCACTTCATTGTGCAGGAAAAACACTTGTCCGCCGCGTTTGAGTTCGCGCAATACGGCTTCGCGCACGCTGCCTTCGCTGAAGGGTTTGACAAAGGTTTTGACGGCGAGGCGGCGGCTGGGCGCGGTAGTAATCAGCGAGAAGTCGCGCAGACCTTCGAGCGCCATGCTGAGGGTACGCGGAATCGGCGTGGCGGTCATGGTGAGGATATCGACATTGGCGCGCAGGCGTTTGAGTTGCTCTTTTTGGCGCACGCCGAAGCGGTGTTCTTCATCGATAATCACTAAACCTAAATTTTTGAATTTGATTTCGTCCTGCACCAGTTTGTGCGTGCCGATAACGATATCGACCGTGCCGTCCGCCATGCCTTCCAGCGCGGCTTTGGTGGCTTTACTGTTGTTGAAACGCGAAAGGCTGGCGACTTTCACAGGGAAATCGGCGAAGCGGTCGGCGAAGTTTTGCGCGTGCTGCTCCACCAGAAGCGTGGTCGGGGCGAGTACGGCAACTTGTTTGCCACCCATCACCGCCACAAACGCGGCGCGCAGGGCGACTTCGGTTTTGCCGAAGCCGACATCGCCGCACACGAGGCGGTCCATAGGTTTCGCCTGTGTCAAATCTTTAATCACTGCGGCAATGGCGGCGGCCTGGTCTTCGGTTTCTTCATAGCCAAAACCGTCGGCAAACGCCTGATAGTCCATCTCGTTGATTTCAAACTTGTGTCCCGATTGGGCGACGCGTTGGGCGTAGAGGTTGAGCAACTCGGCGGCGGTGTCGCGCGCTTTTTCGGCGGCTTTGCGTTTCGCCTTGTTCCACGCGCCGCTGCCGAGCTTGTGCAGGGCAACGTTTTCATGCGCCTGACCGGAGTAGCGGCTGATTAAATGCAGCTGCGAAACAGGCACATAAAGCTGCGCTTCGCCTGCGTATTCAAGCAACATCATTTCGTTGGTTTCGCCACCCAAGTCCATCGTTACCAAGCCCATATATCGGCCGATGCCGTGTTCTTCGTGTACAACAGGATCGCCGATATTGATTTCGGCAAGGTCGCGCAACAGGCCGTCTGAAACGGCGGCGTGTTTCTTACGATGATGTTTGCGCGAGCGGGCGACATATTGATAAAGATCGGATTCGGTAAGGACCGCGATGTTTTGATCTTCTAATTTAAACCCGTAAGCCAACGGCGCCACTGTAATCATCAGTGGCTCATGCGCCGACAAAAAGCCCTGCCAGTCGGACACGCTTTTGGCTTTCAAACCGTTTTGCTGTAAGAAACCGAGCATGGTTTCGCGCCGTCCCAAACTTTCAGCACACAACAAAATCCGTCCATCAAAGGCCGTCTGAAAATCTTTCAGTGCCTGCAACGGTTCATCTGCTTGGCGGTTGACGGCCACGTTTGGCAACGTATGTTCATCACCAAAAATATCCGGCAATACCTGACCATAATTTTTCAGACGGCCTGCAAAGACATCGGCAGAGAGATACAAATGCTGTGGAAGCAAAGGCGGATAAGTTTCATCGCCCTGCGCCATGGCATAACGCGATTTAACGTCGCTCCAAAAACGGTTTGCCTCGGCATGAACATCGCCCAAAGAGACAAACAGCGCATCTTTGCCGATATAGTCAAACAGCGTTTCCAGCTCGTTTTCAAAAAACAGCGGCAGATAATATTCCACACCCGCACCGAAATGGCCGTTGCTGACGGCTTTGTACACAGCAGCATCGTTCGGATTGCCATCGACTTCCTCGCGGAAGCGGCTGCGGAAAATCTTTTGCGCCTCGCTGTCGGTGGGGAACTCGTGTGCCGGCAGCAGGCGGATTTCGGAAACGGGGGAAATGGTGCGTTGCGTTTCAGTGTCAAAGGTTTTGATGCTGTCGATTTCATCGTCGAACAAATCGATGCGGTATGGCATTTCGCTGCCCATCGGGAACAAATCGACAATGCCGCCGCGCACGGCAAACTCGCCTGCCGCGACAACATGGGAAACATGGTTATAACCTGCATCCACCAAATCACTTTTCAGACGGCCTATATCCAAAGTCTGCCCCGTTTTCAGCCAAAACGTGCGCCCTGCCAGAAACGGCACAGGCGGCAGCTTCTGCATCGCCGTGGCAACCGGCACAAACAACACGTCCGCCGCGCCGCTCTTAATCTGCCATAAAGCCGAGAGCCGCTCCGATACCAAATCCTGATGCGGTGAAAAACGCTCGTAAGGCAGCGTTTCCCAGTCCGGCAGGAACACCGCCGTATCGTGCGGACGGAAAAACAGCCAGGCCGTCTGAAGGCGTAGCGCCTGTTCCGCATCTTGGGTCAAGACAACCTTGAGCTGCTTATGCGACAGATAACGCGCCAAAGCCAAGGGCAGCGAGCCTTGCGAAAGATTGAGCCAACGGGATTTTTCACGGGGTTTGGGAATTGGATAGGTCATGACAAAACAGTTTGTAATAAGTAAATACAAGCACCATAGGCCGTCTGAAAAATTTTCAGACGGCCTTTAGCGATCAAATCAATTTTCAATTTTACTGGATACAGGTTTAAAAGAATATAAGGCCTTACAATCAGACGGTCACACCTGCCAGTTTTCCAATAAATCCGGTTATCACCAATGCTGCAACGCCCCATATGCACACGCGCAAAACAGCAGGAACGACAGGTGCGCCGCCGAGTTTGGCAGAGACATAGCCCAGTCCTGCCAGTCCGCACAAAGTGGAAACTGCCAAGGTCGGAACAATGGCGGTAGAAGCTGTCAATGCGACCAGTAAAGGCAAAATCGCTCCGGCACAAAATGAAGCAGCAGAAGCCAGCGCGGCCTGCATGGGTTGGGCGGCAGAGGTTTCGGTAATGCCGATTTCGTCACGTGCATGAGCGGCGAGTGCATCGTGTTCCATCAAGGCTTTGGCCACCTCTGTGGCGAGCGGGTCGGACAAACCGCGGCGGCGGTAAATTTCCGTCAGCTCTTCCAACTCCGCATCAGGATTATTTGCCAATTCGTAGCATTCTTTGTGCAAATCGGCTTTTTCCGTATCCGATTGGCTGGACACGGAAACGTACTCCCCCGCCGCCATTGATACCGCGCCCCCGATAAGCGCCGAAACGCCCGTCAACAGCAGGGTTTGGAAATCAGGCGCGGCTGCGGCTACGCCCGTCAACAGCGAGGCAGTAGAAATCAGGCCGTCATTGGCACCCAATACGCTTGCCCGAAGCCAGTTATTGCGGTCGCTGAAATGGCGTTCGCTGTGGTGTGAATACATATATGCTCCGATAAATTGGCGGTTTCCAGATGATAACATTGTATTGTTTTTTGAAATCCATGTCAGTTTATCCCTTCAGATCAAGCATTCTTAAATCTTTCTGCTGCCATTCAAACCATAAAAACCAACACTCTTCTTTGGATTTTTTTCAGACGGCCTGAACGCTTTTACAAGCAAATTTATTGTTCCAAGTCATGGCATTATCACAAGGCAGTTTTGTGCTGCTTGGTTTATCCGCTTAAAGATGCTATCTTTATGAATCTTTCCACTCCTCAATCCATTGAAAGGATGTATCATGGCCGAAGAAAACAAAATCAAAGTAAACGATTTGCCTGAAGATAAAAAAGAGCAAACTGAAGAAACCGAACTGCCCGTTATCAACAACGAAGAAAAACGCGGCGGTCATGGCGAAGGTGGTTGCTGCGGCGCATGCGGCGGCTAAATCTTCCCGACAAAGCCTCCGAGGCCGTCTGAAAAGTCTTACTTTTCAGACGGCCTTTTCCTTTCTAAACAATTACAGGTAAATCAATGAAAGGATGCGGGAGAAGAATTTAAACCCAACCGCGTTTGTGCTACATTCACATCTTTACAAACCACAACAATCTGCACCCGCAGACACACAAGGAAGAAAAAAATGTTTTGGTATATCGTTGGTTTTTTCGCCTTCATCGTTTCCCTGCTTTCCCTTTGGGTCAATGCCAGCGCATTCGGCATGGAAGAGGATGGCACGCCGCAATCCGAATATGAAAAAATGTTGGGCTTGGGCGCGAAATTGAAAGATAAAGAGACAGCCGCAAAAGAGCGCGAAGCGGCACGCTTTCACCCTGACGATTAAGCCTTACCGACTGGACAATCTTGCCAAACTGGGCTAATGTTCCAAACGCATAATGCACACCAACACAACTATACGAGAAGGTAAGAGAAATGACTGTACGAATCGAACACGATTTACTGGGCGACCGCGAGATCCCTGCTGAAGTATATTGGGGCATCCATACTTTGCGCGCCATTGAAAACTTTAAAATTTCCACACAAAAAATTTCCGACGTACCGCAATTTGTCCGCAGCATGGTCATGGTTAAAAAAGCCACCGCGCAAGCCAACGGCGCATTGGGTGCCATCAAGCCGGAAATCGCGGCAGCCATCGAAAAAGCCTGCGATGAAGTATTGGTCAAAGGCCGCTGCCTCGACCAATTTCCGTCCGACGTTTATCAAGGCGGCGCCGGTACTTCGGTCAACATGAATACCAACGAAGTCATTGCCAACCTCGCACTGGAAGTCTTAGGTCACGAAAAAGGCCACTACGACATCGTCAATCCAATGGATCATGTCAACGCCAGCCAATCCACTAACGACGCCTACCCTACCGGCTTCCGCCTTGCCGTGTATTACAGCATCGGCGAATTGCTCGACAAACTGGCTATCCTGAAAAACGCCTTTGCCGCAAAAGCCGAAGAATTTAAAGACGTTTTGAAAATGGGCCGCACCCAGCTTCAAGATGCGGTGCCGATGACTGCCGGTCAAGAATTCCAGTCTTTCCAAGTGTTGTTGGAAGAAGAAATCCTCAACCTCGACCGCACCCGCTCCCTGCTGCTTGAAGTCAACCTCGGCGCCACCGCCATCGGTACAGGCGTGAATACGCCTAAAGGCTATGCGGCTTTGGTTGTTGAGAAACTCTCCGAAGTCAGCGGCCTGCCTTGCAAACTGACTGAAAACCTGATCGAAGCGACCTCCGACTGCGGCGCATATGTGATGGTACACGGCGCATTGAAACGCACAGCCGTCAAACTGTCCAAAATCTGTAACGACTTGCGCCTGCTTTCTTCCGGTCCGCGCGCCGGTTTGAAAGAAATCAACCTGCCTGAATTGCAGGCCGGTTCTTCCATCATGCCTGCCAAAGTCAATCCCGTGATTCCCGAAGTCGTCAACCAAGTCTGCTTCAAAGTCATCGGCAACGACACCACCATCACTTTCGCAGCCGAAGCAGGTCAGTTGCAGCTGAACGTTATGGAGCCGGTCATCGCCCAATGTATGTTTGAAACCATTTCCCTCTTGGGCAACGCCGCGGTCAACCTGGCCGACAAATGCGTCAAAGGCATTACGGTCAACCGCGAAATCTGCGAACACTACGTCTTCAACTCCATCGGTTTGGTCACTTATCTGAATCCGTACATCGGCCACCGCAATGGCGACTTGGTCGGAAAAATCTGCGCCCAAACCGGCAAAGGCGTGCGCGAAGTCGTACTGGAGCGCAGCCTGTTGAGCGAAGAAGAGCTCAACCGCATCCTCTCCCCAGAAAACCTGATTAATCCTCATCTGTAATGAGGATTTGAAATCAAAGGCCGTCTGAAACTTTAAACGTTTAAAGTTTCAGACGGCCTTTTCGTATTGATATTGATATTTATCGAATTTTTTTGCGAAATTCAGAATTAAAAGATAGCCTGACCGTCAGGTTTGATTTAACATGGTGTTGCCCCAGCCTGTTTCTTCCTTAAGGTTATGCCGGTAATGATGCCTCAAAAGGAACCGGATATTGGAATAACATCTTCATTTATTAGGAAAACCAGATGAATCAAATTACACGCGAACAAATGCTGCAAGTATTCGAAAATCGCTGCTCCACCCGTTATTACGATCCCAACAAAAAAATCAGCCAAGAAGATTTTGCCGCGATTTTAGAATTTGCCCGCCTTTCTCCCAGCTCTGTCGGCTCCGAGCCATGGAAATTCTTGTTGATTCAAAACAAAGCCCTGCGTGAGAAAATCAAGCCTTTCAGCTGGGGTATGCAATTCCAACTGGACGACTGCAGCCATCTGGTGATTATCCTTGCCAAGAAAAATGCCCGTTACGATACCCCGTTCTTCCGCAGTGTTGCCGAACGCAGGGGCCTGCAAGGAGAGCAACTGGAAAAAGCGTTGGCAAGATACAAAAGCTTCCAAGAAACCGACATTAAAATTGCCGACGACCAACGCGCACTCTTTGACTGGAGCGGCAAGCAGACCTATATTGCTTTGGCCAATATGCTTACAGGTGCAGCGGCCATCGGCATCGATTCCTGCCCAATCGAAGGCTTCAACTACGACAAAATGAACGAAGTATTGGCAGCAGAAGGCCTGTTTGATGCCAACGAATGGGGCGTATCCGTAGCGGCAACATTCGGCTATCGTGCCAAAGAAATCACTAAAAAATCACGCAAACCGATTGATGAAATGGTGACTTGGGTCGAATAAGCAGTTTGCATTCTCAGGGCGGCGAATGTCGCCCTTTTACTTTTTTAAAATAGTGAGGTAAATTCCGTAACAACAAATGCTTCTAAATTTAAAAATCAAAAGGCCGTCTGAAACCATGTGTCAGAAATCTTAGATTTCATTTCACACCGTTTCAGACGGCCTGATTTAATACGCTTCTACTTAAAACGATACTTTCAAACTGCCGTAGAAGGCACGGCCATGCTCGTTGTACGTTTGTGCGCCGGCAGTTGTACGGTACAGTTTTTTGTCAAACAGATTGCTGATACCGCCACGGACGGCCACGCGTTTGTTCCAGTTGTAGCCTGCATTGATGCCCCAAATGCCGTAAGAGCCGACTTGCGTTTGGTTATGTTCGGAAGACAACGCTGCCACGCCTGCACGCGGATTGCCGTTTTGCTCCAAACGGTTGACTGCCACGCCGCGCGGCTTGGTGCGGCCGTAGTGGGTAAAGGTCAGGTTGGCATCGAAGCGTTCGTTCGGTGTCCAAGACAGTGTGCTGTTGATGGTGTGTTTCGGCACCAAAGACAATGGATTGCCTTGATAATCTTCGGATTTGTGCATGTAAGTGAAATTGTTGCTCCACTTGAGTGTGTCATGCAACGGAATCACCAAGTTGCCTTCGATACCCGAAATAGTCGCTTTCGGCGTATTTTCCCATTGCAAAAGCCAGTTGCCGATATTGCTGGTGGCAATAAGCTGGTCGCCAATCACGATTTTATTGCGGTACGCATTATGGAAATAAGTCGCGGAAGCCTGCCAGCCGTTTTTGTTGAACTCAAGACCAATCTCTTTATTGATGCTGGTTTCAGGTTTCAAATTGCCATTGCCCATGTAGTAGCAGCGGACACTGTTCGGCGCATTAAGCGGACAGCCCTGACCGCGTGTGTACAGGATAAAGTCAGGATTGGTTTGATACAAATTTGGCGCTTTGTACGCACGGGCAATACCGCCTTTGACCAACCAGTTTTCTCCGATTTGATGCGAGAAGTTCAAAGCCGGACTCCAGTTGCTGCCGCTGTCGCTGTTGTGGTCGAAGCGGATGGCGGGAATCAGATGGGTTTTGTCGGTCAACGAAATATTGTCTTCAACGTAGGCCGCCCAGTTGCGTTGCGAAGCCTTACCGCCGCGTGTTGCGGAGATACCGTTAAACGCATCGGTTTTGCCTTGGTCTTTAAATCCCTGAGTATTGGAAGCAGGATCGTCCAACTTACTGTCAGTAAATTCCGCACCGACCGTCAATACATTATCAACACCAAGTTTGAACGGAATATTCGCTTCGCTGCTGAAACGCAGGTTTTTCAGACGGCTTTGAACAAAATCCAAGCCTGTATAGCTGCCTTCCGGACCGCCGGCCAAACCTTCAGGCAAGTGGCTGTTGACTGTGCGCTCATAACTGATCACGTTTTTGGTATCACCCCATTCCCATGCGCCATCATGAGTAAGCGAGAAAGCAGAACGATATAAGCGTGCGGTTTCGGCTTTGCTGTCGGCCAAAGAATTAACCAAAGCGGAACGCGGATTGCTGTTTTGCGTATCGCCGTTGTAGATATTGCCCTGACGGCTGTAGCTGCTGTCCAAAATCAGCGTTTGCGCTGGGCTGATTTTCCATTGCAGACGGCCTGCGATGTCTTTATTGCGTACGCCTTCGACACCGGCCGCGCTGTCATTACCGTGTCCGGCATTAATATCAGCAGCATCTGCATCCGTTTTATTCAAATTGCCGTAAATGCGGAAGCCCAAAGTATCTTGAATAATCGGGCCGCTCAAATTGAAGCCGATACGGCGGGTTGCGCCTTCTTTGCTGTCTTGCGGTTGATTGGCGTAAAGATTGACCTGGCCTTTAAATTCTTTAGACACTTTTTTGGTAACAATATTGACCACGCCGCCCATCGCGCCGGAGCCGTAACGCGTTGCCGCCGGACCGCGTAAAACAGTGATGGATTCGATTTCTTCAACCGGCACCCAGTTGCTATCGCCGCGCGTATTGCGTTCACCGCGCATACTGATACGCTCGGATTGGCGCGAGTTTACAGGCTTGCCGTCAATCAAAATCAATGTGTTTTCAGGGCCCATACCGCGCAAGTCAATTTGGCGTTTGTTGCCGCGCTGACCCGTCGCTGTATTGCCGGTCAGGTTGACGCCCGGCATGGTGCGGACAAATTCGGAAATATCGTTGACGGCAGGACGCTTGTCGATGTCGTCTTTCGAAATACGCGATACGCCCAGCGACTGTTGCAGTTGCTTCTCGGCAGTAACGTAAACGGTATCGACTTCAGCCTGTTCAACTGCTTTCTCTTCAGCTGCGTGTGAGAATGCACTAATTAACGCCAAAGGCAAAATGGCGAGTGTGAATGTTTTCATTGCATCGTTTCTCTTGGTTTTGTTTGTTTAAAATCAAAATAAAAATTATTTGAGATTTTAAATAAACTTAACAGAGTTTTCAATGCAATTAAGAGTGATTTACAATTAAAAGTTAAATTGTGCTAATAGAAATAACAAAATACCAAACAAGTAAAAAGGCCGTCTGAAACAGTATGAAACGAAATCCGAGATTCCTATCATACCGTTCAGACGGCCTTATTCAATTTTTAATTATTTGCCTGCTGCTTTTTGCAAAAGGGCATACAATTCGTCTTTGAGTTTGAGTTTGGCTTTTTTCAGCTCTTCAATCTCTTCAGCACCGCTGGTTACCACGTTATTCACCAAACCGGTAATTTTATCGTCCAGCTCGTTGTGCTCCTCAAACAAACGAGCAAAGTGTGCATCCTCTTGTTTCAGTTTAGAAATCAGATCGCGATATTCTGGAAACATTTTGTTTTCCTCTCTTGTTAATTAAATAAAAAAGTACTGCTGTCAAAAACCAGGACGAATCAATCTTTAGCTTCATTATAACAAACACGGGCGTTTTATCCAGTCTTTTTTAAGTCGAAACTGTTTTACATCAAAATTAATAATATCAACATAAGTTAGCGCCAAAAATAGAAAGAAACGGCTTTATAGACGGCTTGCCGACTTGGGCATACAATCGGGCCTATGCGTTTACACAATGGCCGAACCACCCTATTCCGTCATATCAACGGCATGGACGGACAATTTATCCTGCTTGAGAACCATCCTTCATGGATGCCGGTCAATGATGCCGATTTCAACCATGCCGCACCCCTGTCCGACGGTTTGGCCGTGCACCAAGAATCGTTTTATCCATTTGAAAAAATAAATGCCGCCGAATCGGCAGACAATATCAAAATCTTCAGCGAAGAAGCCCTACGGCTGGAGAAAGAACGATTAAATGCAGTAGCCTTAGTAGAACTGGCAAAAAATCTTAAAGCCGCCCAAGCCGAAGCCGACTTAGCCGCGCTTCTGGAAAAAATGGATTTTCATTTAAAACAAGATGATATTTTCAAATAAACCCTTCAATCTCAGGCCGTCTGAAACCAAACACCCGACACAATTGTTGACAATGCAAGAAAAATAGTTCATCTTGAACCAATTCGCAGCACTCCATCCTATATTTTCAGCCCATCACAAAGGAATCGAGAACATGTTTTCAAAAAGCGTTACCCTCGCACAATATGACCCCGATTTGGCAGCAGCCATCGCCCAAGAAGACAAGCGCCAGCAAGACCATGTCGAGCTGATCGCCTCTGAAAACTACGTCAGCTGCGCCGTAATGGAAGCCCAAGGTTCGCAATTGACCAACAAATACGCTGAAGGCTATCCTGGCAAACGCTACTACGGTGGCTGCGAATATGTTGATATTGTTGAACAATTAGCGATTGATCGCGTAAAAGAACTGTTTGGCGCCGCCTATGCCAACGTTCAACCGCACTCCGGCTCCCAAGCCAACCAAGCCGTGTACGCTTCTGTTTTGAAACCGGGCGACACCATTTTGGGCATGTCTCTGGCACACGGCGGCCACTTGACCCACGGCGCAAGCGTCAACATCTCCGGCAAACTCTACAACGCCATTACTTATGGTTTGGATGAAAACGAAGTTCTCGATTATGCTGAAGTAGAACGCTTGGCTCTTGAACATAAACCTAAAATGATTGTGGCCGGTGCATCTGCCTACGCGTTGCAAATCGACTGGGCAAAATTCCGCGAAATCGCCGATAAAGTCGGCGCATACCTCTTTGTCGATATGGCGCACTACGCCGGTCTGATTGCCGGTGGCGAATATCCTAACCCCGTGCCATTCTGCGACTTCGTGACCACCACCACCCACAAAACCCTGCGCGGCCCTCGCGGCGGTGTGATTTTGTGCCGTGACAATACCCACGAAAAAGCGCTGAACTCTTCCATCTTCCCAAGCCTGCAAGGTGGTCCGTTGATGCACGTTATTGCTGCCAAAGCCGTGGCGTTTAAAGAAGCGCTTCAACCTGAGTTCAAACAATACGCAAAACAAGTGAAAATCAATGCTGCCGCTATGGCGGAAGAGTTGGTTAAACGCGGTTTGCGCATCGTTTCCGGCCGTACTGAAAGCCACGTTTTCCTCGTTGACCTGCAACCGATGAAAATCACCGGCAAAGCCGCCGAAGCCGCTTTGGGCAAAGCTCACATCACCGTCAACAAAAACGCCATCCCGAACGATCCGGAAAAACCATTCGTTACCTCCGGCATCCGCATCGGCTCCGCCGCCATGACTACACGCGGCTTTAACGAAGCCGACGCGCGCGTATTGGCAAACTTGGTTGCCGACGTATTGGCCAACCCTGAAGACGAAGCCAACCTCGCCAAAGTCCGCGAACAAGTGACTGCTTTGTGCGATAAATATCCGGTTTACGGCGCATAAACATTTCGCCTTGGATAAAATAACAGGCCGTCTGAAACTTCAGACGGCCTTTTTTTATTTCAACTTTTCTTTTAAATTTCAAAACTGTTTGTTTCGCTGACTTTGCGTATCATGCCTGCCGCGACAGTATGGTTGGTGGCTTCGTCAATCAAAATAAACGCGCCTTGGGCATGGTTGTCCTCGTATGCGGCAGCGGCAAGAGGCTGTTGGGTTTTGAAACTGACGCTGCCGATGTCGTTGAGCTTGAGCGTTTCGGCGGATTCGACGCGGCTGAGGGTGTTCACGTCCCAAACATAGGCAATTTCGCTGATTTTTACGGGCGTGGTTTGGGTAGTGTGTTTCAGCAAATATTTGCGGCGCAGATTGAGCGGAATATCGTCAAACCAGCAAAGCGCGGCTTGAAATTGTTGTTCGGGAACAATGGCGCTGTCGGCTGAAACAATGCTGTTGCCGCGTGAAATATCGATGTCGGTATCCAAAACGACAGTCAACACTTCCCCTGCCTCGGCAGATTCGGTTTTACCGTTTGCATTATAGATTTCGGCAACTTTGGCAACATGGCCGCTGGGCAGGACTTTGACTTCATCGCCCACTTTCAGACGGCCCGCTTCCAATCTGCCTTGATAGCCGCGGAAGTCGTCACTGCTGCTGCCGTCTTGGCGCGCCACGCGTTGTACGGGAAAATGCGCGGCTTGGTCGGCGGCATTTTGACGGTTGACGGGCAGGCTTTCAAGCAAAGGCAAAAGCGGTAAACCTTGATACCACGGGGTTTGACTGCTTGCATTGACGATATTGTCGCCTTTCAAGGCGCTGATGGGCAGGAAGTGGATTTGTGCTTGGAGGCCGATTTGTTCTGCCAGTTTTCGATAGGCTTCGGTAATGGCTTGATATTTGGCTTCGTCAAAGTCGAGCAGGTCGAGTTTGTTGACGGCGACGATGATATTGGGGCAGCCCAAGAGCTTCAAAATCGCGCTGTGGCGTTTGGTCTGCGGCAGGAGAACGGGCTCGCTGCCTGAAAAATCGACGCGTGTGGCATCTACCAAAATAATGGCGGCATCGGCAGTCGATGCGCCGGTAACCATATTACGCGTGTATTGCTCATGTCCCGGTGTATCGGCAATGATGAATTTGCGTTTGGGTGTAGCGAAATAACGGTAGGCGACGTCAATGGTAATGCCTTGTTCGCGCTCGGCGGCAAGACCGTCTGTCAGGCTGGCAAAATCAGGCGTTTCGCCGTTTTCAGCGGCACGGTTGAGCTTGTCAATTTGATCGGTCAGCAAGGTTTTGCTGTCGTAGAGCAGGCGGCCGATGAGGGTGGATTTGCCATCATCGACACTGCCGGCCGTAATGAAGCGTAAAAGCGGAGCGGAAGCTGCGGTCATGATTCTTTCCCATTTCTCGTGATTTCTCAAACTGACTGCTACTTTAAACAGGCCGTCTGAAAATGGGAAAGAATGTTTGGTTGTTAAAAAAGCTGTTTTCGTTATATCGCAAAGCTATGGGATATTGCCTCACGCTATCCGTTTTCTCCGGGTCGCCAACCAACACACAATCGATCCTAAGCACACCATTCCCGCACCCTGCCAAAACGTCATGGACAAAGGCGCGCTAATCAAAAATGATGACACTACCGCAGACAATACCGGAATGAAATAAGATGCGCCTGCCAATACAGTCAGATTACCGCGCGAAATACCGATATTCCACACTGCATAGCCCAAGCCCATACAAGACGCGGCGGCAACGGCATAGCCGAGCGATACAGAATCAAAACTCAACGTATCCGCGCCGCTGAGAAAATACTCTATCCACAACAGTATCGACACCAGCGCAAAGAAGAAGCCGACGCTGCTGCCTTCCGCTTTCACGCGCGCCGTCAGCGTACAATATGCCGCCCAAAACACTGCGTCCGCAAATGCCATGATGTAGCCGCCGGGATTGGTGCGGACATTGTGGTAAATACCGGAAACCGACAAGCCGACATCGCCGCCCAATACAGTGGCAATCCCTAAAAACGACAGCACAAAGCCGATGACTATCCACCATTTTGACGGCTGTTTGTTGAAATATACCGCTCCGACGATGGTAAACGTCGGCCACAAATAATTGACCATGCCGATTTCCACCGCCTGTCTCGCGTTTTGCGCAAAACCGACCGAGAGCGACAAACACAGTTCGCAGCCGACAAAAAACACGCTCGCCCAAAACAGATAGCTGCGGTTGTAATTGCGCAAATGCGGCCGGCCGAAAATCAGCCAAATCAATACGGTAGACAGGGTGTACATCATTGCCGCGCCGCCCACTGCCCCCATATGCAGGCTCAAAGAGCGTATCAGAGAAATGACAAAGCTCCACAAAGCAACGGCAAGCAGCCCGATGGCAGTAGCTTGTTTGGAGGAGATGTTTTGAGATAAGAAATGAATCATGGCGTATGTGTTGAAGATGTTATTAGGTTTATTGTAGTTTGAATATATCGTTTCTACATTAATTATTTTAACGGTTTCAAGGCCGTCTGAAAATGATTGTTTCAGACGGCCTTCTATTTACAATTAGTCCTAAACATGACTATAATCCGCATCCAATTAGTCAATATTGAGACCAATTTATGAATCAGCTCGATCAACTCGGTATGCGCATCAGCCACATAGACAGCGCATTTGACCAATGGATTAAACAGCAAAACACCAACTACAACACCTTAGCCGTGCTATACACCTTAGCCACCGAAGGCAGCCGCACTCAAAAATACATAGGCGAAGAATGGAGCCTGCCCAAGCAAACCGTTTCCGGCACATGCAAAACGCTGGCGGAACAAGGCTTGCTGACATTTCAAGAAAGCGAACAAGACAAACGCGAACGCTTATTGTCGCTGACCGAGCAAGGCAAGGAATCTGCCGCACCATTGATGCAAAACATGCAGGAATTCAGCAAACGAATTTTTACCGCCTTCGGTGAAAAACGTGCAGCCCGACTGTTTGCCGATTTGGACGCGTTGGCCGAATTAATGGCGCAAACCCTCAATACTAAATAAGGAGGGCAACCATGTGGAAAATGTTGAAACACATCGGTCAAACACACCGCCGCAAACTCATCACAACCTTCTCTCTCGTCGGCTTGGATAATCTGCTCTTGCTGATATATCCCGTATTTGGCGGCTGGGCGATTAATGCCGTTATGGAAGGCAACGTCTGGCAGGCAATGTTGTATGGTGTGGTGGTTTTATTAATGTGGATAATCGGCGCCGCCCGAAGGATAGCCGATACGCGCACATTTACCAAAATCTATACTGAAATAGCCATCCCGGTCGTTTTGGAACAGCGCAAACGAGAAGTACCGCATTCCGCCATTACCGCACGCGTCGCTCTATCGCGTGAGTTTGTCAGTTTCTTTGAAGAACACCTGCCCATCGCTGCTACTTCGCTGGTCTCCATCTTCGGTGCATGTATGATGTTGCTGATACTGGAATTTTGGGTGGGTGTATTGGCTGTCGCGATACTTGCCCTGTTTTTATGGTTGCTGCCGCGTTTTGCCGCCATCAGCGAAAATCTATATTTCCGTTTAAACAACCGGCTTGAACGCGACAACTACCTTATCCGCGACGGCAACGAGCATCAGCTCTACCGCCACTATGGCTGGGTTGCCAAACTACGCGTGCTGATTTCCAACCGCGAAGCCTTAGGCTATCTCAGTATCGGCATGGCAATGAGCGTATTGTTCGGCTTCGCCTTTATACACATGACGCTTAAAGGCTATGGCAGCGCCGGCCATATCTATTCCGTCAGCACTTATTTATGGATGTTTGCAATGAGCTTGGACGATGTACCGCGCTTGGTCGAACAATACTCCAATCTAAAAGATATCGGACAACGCGTTGAACTCTTGGAAGAAAACAATCTTTCCAAGGCCGTCTGAAACCTTAACACACTATCAGGATATATTATGAGTTGGTTTTATTTAATCTTAGCCGGTATGCTGGAAATCGGCTGGCCATTAGGCTTGAAGCTGGCACAACAGGAAGGCTACCGCTGGCATGGCTTTGCCGCCGCGCTTGCCTGCATCATCGGCAGCGGATACTTCCTTTACCTTGCCCAAAAAAGTATTCCGATGGGTACAGCCTACGCCGTCTGGACAGGCATAGGCGCGGCGGGGGCTTTTTTGGTAGGCGTTGTATTTTTCAACGATGCTGCCAACTTCGGCCGCTGGCTTGGCGCATTTCTCATCATCTCCGGCGTCGTAGTGATGAAACTCTCCAGCGGAAACTGAAAATCTCGTTTCTATCCAATCCAAGGCCGTCTGAACGAGCATGTTCAGACGGCCTAATACCTTCCCGAATATAACGAAATCATCTTAAATTAAAACCAAGCATTCTTTCCTTTTTTCAGACGGCCTGTTTAAAGTGGCGATTGTCCATTATTCAAACAATCGGTTATAGCCGTCCAACAAAGGAATCCAAATGAGCCAAGCCAATCCGCTTCCACCCGAACTCTCCGTCCAACTCTCCACCCTATCCCCCACCCAACTTGCCTGGCTCTCTGGCTATTGCTGGGCGCAAAGCCAAGGCGTATCCGGAGCAGCAGCCGAACCATCTGCCCTGCAAACAGCCGCCTCGACAGTCAGCCGCCGCGTATTAGTCCTCTCCGCCTCACAAACCGGCAATGCCCGTAGCGTTGCCGAATCCTTACACACCAAACTTCAAGCCGCCGGCGTAGAAGCCCGCCTCAACAGCGCAAGCGATTTCAAAAGCAAAACCCTGCCCGACGAAGACATCGTGCTTTTGGTTACCTCCACCCAAGGCGAAGGCGAACCGCCCGAAGAAGCCCTGCCCCTGTACAAATTCATCTACGGCAAAAAGAAACCTGATCTCAGCAAACTCACCTTTGCCGTCTTGGGCCTTGGCGACTCCTCCTATCCCAACTTCTGCCAAGCAGGCAAAGACTTTGATGCCAAATTTGCCGAACTGGGCGCAGGCCGTCTGAACGACTTGGGCATTTGCGACTTAGAATTCCAAGCCGATGTCGACACATGGATTGCCGCCGTCGTACCCAAAGTAGCCGAATTGACCGCCCAAGCAGCAAGCCCAAGTCCAACCGCTACACCAAACGGCTCGGCAACACCAAGCAGCGGCACAGTCTACACCAAAGAAAAACCCTACACAGCCACCCTATCCGTGCGCCAAAAAATCACATCGCGCGACGCAGAAAAAGACGTCGAACACATCGAAATCGACCTCAGCGGCTCAGGTTTGCATTATCAGGCAGGCGACGCGCTCGGCGTATGGCCGCTTAATGCCGCCGACCTCGTTCAAGAAATCCTCGACCTCAACCAACTGACCGGCAGCGAAACCGTCCAACTTTCAGACGGCCGCGAAACCGACATCCGCACCGCCCTGACCGAATCCGCAGACATCACCCAAAACACACCCGCCTTCGTCCAACAATACGCCGAATTAACAAACAACAAAGAACTCAAAACCATAGCCACAGATAAAGCCCAACTGGATGCCTACCTCGCCACCACACCGCCCGTAGGCGTATTTGCCGCCTATCCGCACCCACTGGACGCACAAACCCTATACAGCCTCTTCCGCCCACAAACCCCGCGACTCTATTCCATCGCCTCCGCACAAGACGAAGTCGGCGAAGAAGTCCACCTCACCATCGGCGTCGTCCGTTTCGACCACCACGACCACACCTACACCGGCGCAGCATCCGGCTACTTGGGCGAACGCCTCGAAGAAGGCAGCGAAGTCCGCGTCTTTGTCGAACCCAACCCCAACTTCCACCTGCCACAAAACGGCGATACACCCATCATCATGATCGGCGCAGGCACAGGCGTCGCCCCCTTCCGCTCCTTTATGCAACAACGCGCCGCCAATGGTGACAGCGGCAAAAACTGGCTCTTCTTCGGCAACCAACGCCTGGCTGACGACTTCCTCTACCAACTCGAATGGAGCGAATGGCGCAAAGACGGCCTCCTCACCCGCGCCGACCTCGCATGGAGCCGGCAAGGCGAACACAAGGTCTACGTCCAACACAAAATCGCCGAACGCGCCGCCGAAGTTTGGGACTGGCTGCAACAAGGCGCACACATCTACGTCTGCGGCGACGCCGCACGCATGGCACGCGATGTCGAAAACGCCCTGATCGAAGTCATCGAAACCCAAGGCAAACTCAGCCGTGACGAAGCCGAAGACTATCTCAACGACCTGCGCGAAGACAAACGCTACCAACGCGACATTTATTGATTGGATAAACAAAAATAAAGGCCGTCTGAAATTCAGTTTTCAGACGGCCTTTTTAAAGAGCCTGCTCGGATTGTTATCAATTCACCCGGTTTTGCATTATAATTGTGCAAATTTGACTCACTCGAAAGAAAATAAATTGGAAGGATTACAACAACTTGTAGATTTATTGGTGGGTTTTGTCGATTGGATATTGAAATTACTGGCATTCTTGTTTTAAACTACGTTCCATTCTTTTATACATTAAAGACGTATTTTCATCATGCAAACCGCGCAACGCTCTGCTACTTTCTTCTATTGGTACCACACAAACGTGCGGTACTTTTTTGCGCTTGTCTAAAACAGACCAAATTGAAAATACGCAAATTAGAGCCGCCTCATTTGAGCGGCTTTTTTTATACCCACCATGGCCGCTTAAATCCACCCATTTTTAAGAAATAAGGAATACAGCCATGACTGCCTCAACTAAAATCCACAGCCAAACACAAATGTTACACACCTGCCGCATGGTCGTTGACAGCAACAGCCACCACAGCATGCTCAACATGCACACTTTGCCTGATTCGCCTGACAGCCTCATCAGCGAAGCCCTGATTCCGCAAGTACGCACCATCGCGACCTTGATTGCCGCAGAGCGCCACGACTTCAATCAAAGCAGCCCCAACGTTTTTACTGATGAAGCGGATTTCTTCGCAGCGCGTATTTTGGTTTTGGGCGTACGCCGTTTCCATTTGGACATTACCCTGCTGCCTATGCTCAAAACCGCCAACAAACGCGCCGAAGCTTTCGCCAAACGCCATCACATGCCCTTCTCTCCCGCTGAAATGCAAATGTCCCTGCACACCCGCCGCCCTGCCAACCTGCTGATTATCGAAACCGAACACGAAATGCCTGCGCTGGGCAATCTGGCTGCCAACAGCCGTGCATTTGCAGCGCAACTTTCCAATATTATTTTGTAAAACCACTTGAAAAACAGGGAAATGGTTTAATATTAGGCAGACACACTCCGCCGAAATCTCGGCAAAGACAAACTTCTCTCAGGAAAAATAATGAAAAAACTGATTGCCTTAGCCGCCCTTTCCACTTTTGCCCTCGCTGCCTGCAAAGACAATACCCAAGCGCAGCTTGAGCAGCAGCAAAAACAAATCGAAGCATTGCAACAACAGTTGGCACAACAAAACGGCCAACAAGAAGACAATACGGTTTACCAGCTCACGCCTGAAGCCGTGAAAGACACCATTCCTGCCGAGGCACAAGCCAACGGCAACAACGGCCAACCGGTAACCGGTACAGACGGCCAACAATACATCTACGACCAATCCACCGGCAGCTGGCTGCTGCAAAGCTTGGTGGGCACGGCAGCCGGTGCATTTATCGGCAACGCATTGGCCAACAAATTCACACAGGCACGCAATCAAAACAGCCCGATTGCCCGTCAAGCCCGTGCCAACTATTATCAAACCGCACGTCCAAACGGACGCACCAGCCAACAGCTGAATACGCGTACCCTGCGTGCCCAACAGCAAAATGCGCAACAACAAAACGCTCAACAGCAACAGCGTTACCGCGAAACCGCGCGTCAGCCTTCCAACTACCGCCGCCCAAGTATGGGTCGGGGCTTTGGCCGCCGTCGCTGATTCGGTTTATATTCCATCTTTGATATAAATACGCACAATATAAAAGGCCGTCTGAAAATATGATTTTCAGACGGCCTTTGGTTTTCTCTATTTTCTTATTGTAGACTTGCGGATCTGTTTGTATGCGTTATGCCCAGAAGTCTCGCGGAGCGTCCAATACAGGTTTGACGATGCCGGTACGGATTGCGAAATCGCCAAAACCTTCATCATCCAAACGGTTTCGAGACCAATCTGCCACCCAGCCTTCGACAATTTCAAGGATTTCAGGTTCGGTAATGTTTTCTTTAAACAGGCGCGGAATGCGTGTGCCTTCACGGTTGCCGCCTGCGTAAAGGTTGTAGCGGCCGACCGCTTTGCCGACCAAACCGATTTCTGCCAGCATGGCGCGGCCGCAACCGTTGGGGCAACCGGTTACGCGCAAAACGATGTATTCGTCTTCCAAACCATATTTGGCGAACATTTCGTCAATTTTATCGGAGAATGTTGGTAGGAAACGCTCAGCCTCCGCCATCGCCAGCGGACAGGTCGGCAAGGCAACGCAGGCCATCGAGTTCTCACGCTGGATGGTAATCGATTTGCTGATAAGGCCATGGTCTTTGGCGATTTTATCAATCGTGTCTTTCAATTCGGGCGGTACATTGGCAACCACCAGATTTTGGTTTGCCGTCAGACGGAAGTCGCCGGGATGGATTTTGGCAATTTCGCGGATGCCTGTTTTCAACGGTCTGCCGGGATAATCGAGCAGGCGGCCGTTTTCAATAAACAAAGTCAAATGCCAGTTGCCTTCATGCCCTTGTACCCAGCCGATGTGGTCGCCGCGGTGGGTAAACTCGTAAGGGCGGATGGGTTCAAACTTAATGCCCATGCGCCTTTCGACTTCTTCTTTGAACACATCCACGCCCACGCGTTGCAGCGTATAGCGTGTACGGGCAGCTTTGCGGTCGCTGCGGTTGCCCCAGTCGCGCTGGGTGCTAACGACAGCTTCGGCAGCATTGAGGGTGTATTCAAGCGGAACGAAACCAAATTCGTAAGAAGTGTTCGGATAAGTTTTGGTATTACCGTGTTCGCTGGATAAACCGCCTCCGACCAATACATTGAAACCCACTAACTTGCCGTTTTCTGCAATCGCCACAAAACCCAAGTCATTGGAATGAATGTCCACATCGTTATCGGGCGGGATCACGACGGCAGTTTTAAATTTGCGCGGCAAATAGGTTTTACCCAAAATCGGCTCTACGTCGTCGGCAATTTCTTTATTGCGCGGCTCGGTCGGCTCGGTCGTGAACACTTTTTCACCGTCCAGCCATACATCGGCATATGCCATGGTGCGCGGCAGAAGGTGCATACTGATGCGCGCCGCCCATTCATAGGCTTCTTGATGTAAAGTGCTTTGCACAGGATTGCTGGTACACAACACATTGCGGTTGACATCGCTGGCTGTGGCAATGGAATCCAAACCAAGTTTGTGCAATGCCTGATGTGCCTGTTTTAAATCGGTTTTCAGAATGCCGTGGTATTGGAAGGTTTGACGGTTGGTCAGGCGGATAGAGCCGTAAATCGTATTTTCACCGGCAAATTTGTCGATACCCAGCCACTGCTTCGGCGTAATGATGCCGCCGGGCAAACGGCAACGCAACATCATGTTTTTTAAGGGTTCAAGTTTTTGTTCGGTACGCTCGGCACGAATATCACGGTTGTCCTGTTCGTACATACCGTGGAAGCGGATAAGCTGAAAGTTGTCGGCAGTAAAGCCACCGGTAAAATCGTCTTTCAACTCTTCTTTAATCGTACCGTGCAGATAATCGCTGCGCTCTTTCAAGGCTTCGTTGCCGGACAAAGGTGTCTCAGGCAGCTTGGCTCGTGGGTCGGTTGTGGTAGCAGTCATTGAAGCACTCCTTATTTTTGGTATAGGCGTTACTTTAATGAAGCCGTCTGAAAATGAGAAAGAATGGTTTGTTTGTTTTAAAGACGATTTTGTTATATTGGTTTGGAACATAAAAAGGCCGTCTGAACTTTACTTTCAGACGGCCTTGATATTGGATGGGACAAACCGATTAGGCTTGTTTGTTCCAACGTTCGATAGATTCTTTGATGACTTGTTTCGCTTCTTCTACATCGCCCCAAGATTCAACTTTAGTGGTACCTGCTTTTTTCAGGTCTTTGTAGTGGTTGAAGTGGAACTCGATTTGTTTGATCAGTTGTTGCGGCAAATCGGCCAAAGTTTTGTAGGCGTTGCCATTGTTGCGGTCGTCGGCTGGAACGCAGACAATTTTGTCGTCCACTTCGCCGTCGTCAACGAATTTCATCACGCCGATAACGCGTGCTTCCAAGAAAATACCGGTTGCCAAAGGCTGCTCGGTAACCAGCAATACGTCCAATTCGTCGCCGTCTTCGTCCAAAGTTTGCGGAATGAAGCCGTAGTTGGTCGGTTTGGCGAAAATTGCCGGTTCAACGCGGTCGAGTTGGAAAGCGGCCAGTTTGCGGTTCCACTCGATTTTGTGGTTGCTGCCTGCAGGGATTTCGTTGACAACGTTGATGATGCCGCCGTCCACGTCGCCCGGGGTCAGGATTTTGTTGAAGTCTGCCATGATGGTTTCCTTTGATTTTAAAGAGAGTCAAACGGCGAAAGTATAGCAAACCCAAGGCCGTCTGAAAATGTGAAACTGTCGTATTCAGACGGCCTTTTTGGCATTCAGCCTTTTGACCAGTTCTAAAATTGCGCGTTTATTGGAAGGGGAAAACACTTTTTCCGCCGCTTCTTCTGCATCAAACCAACCGTAGGCAACGTGTTCGTCCGGTTGCAGGACGATGGGTGTATCGCGCGGAATTTGGGCGGAGAAGATGTGTTCGCGGTTTTCAAAAACGCCTTTGGGATAGCGATGGCGCCAGTGATGATAGATTTCATAAACGGTGCTGTCGTGCCAGTTTTCCAGCTGTCCGTCTGCAAGGCGGATACCGGTTTCTTCCCACACTTCGCGCCATGCGGTTTCTTCGATACGCTCGCCCTCTTCCAAGCTGCCTGTGACCGACTGCCAAAAACCTTGCGGCGCCGTGCGTTCAATCAGCAGGATATTGCCGTCTTTATCATGCAAAACAACCAAAGCGGAAACGGGATACTTCAAAGGCTTACCGCTCATGGCTTGTCCTTGCCGGTTTGATTGGGGAGGCTGATTTTTTGTAGTAAGTAAGCCAAAAGGTTTTCCATGTATCACTCAAAAATGGGAAATTGATATTCAGACGGCCTTTGCCGGAAATCCGCAAAGGCCGTCTGAAATTATACCTGATTTAACTGCGCCAGTTTCCGAGACACCAGCTCTGCCGCTTCTTCCGGCGAATTGGCCTTCAACACTGCTTCGCCAAAATACGAAATTTTAGACAAATCACACAAAAACTTATCGACATCTTGCGCCGTCAAAAAGCGGCCGTGCAAATCAAATCCGACATTTAAAGCACGCCCTTTGATTTCCGCCACCCTGTCATGCAAATGGCCGTACAAGTGATACCAGCCCTGATAGCAGCCGTCCCACTCCTGAATCGGATAGTGAAAGAGAACCAGCGTATTCTTAATTTCCGGCAATTTGAGTTTCAAATACGGCCGTATGGACGACAGCAGCGGATGGCCGTCATGCTTGGTTTGGCTGCGGAACAAATTGGCATGCTGCCGAATCACATGATCATGATTGCCGTAAATCAAGTGATGTTGCCCGTTCAACCGCGACAAAACGCGCTCTATCTGCTTATGGTCTTGGGCAAAGGAAAAATCGCCCAAGTTGTACACCGTATCTTCAGGCGTAACGGTTTCATTCCACGTTTGGATTAAAAATTCATCCATCTGCTCCACGTTATCGAACGGTCGAAATTGCGGGCAGAATTTGGCAATGTTTTTATGTGAGAAATGTAGGTCGGATGTGAAGTAGGTTTTGCTCATGCCGTGTTCTCTGCGTTGCAAGCTTGAATCGTATCACGCGCGGGCGTATGCTGAGTGATGTTTATTGTGTGCTTCAAGGAGTTTTTATGCGTTTGGTTATTGCCGCGCCGGCCAACGGCGCAATATTGAAAGACGCGCTCAAAGCGCATCTGCAAAACGACACGCGCGTCAGCAGCTTGGTCGATTTATCCTCGCCAGAAGGAAGCTATCCGCAACTCTCGTTTACCGCAGCCGAAGAAGTCGCGGCAGGACGCGCCGACCGTGCGCTATTGATTTGCGGCACCGGCGTGGGCACGGCAATTGCCGCCAATAAAGTGCGCGGCATACGAGCGGCGACAGCACATGATTTGCTTACTATCCGCGGCTCGGTGGAAAACTATAACGCGCAAGTTTTATGTATGGGGCAAAACGTGATTGCCGCGCCGGCCGCTTGGGCATTGGTCGATATTTGGTTGGATTTGCGCCACGACACAAGCAGCAGCTATGCGCCTAAAGTCGGAGAAATCGAAGCATACGAGCGCGGAAAATAAATACGTGTTGCTCCATATATTTTCAGACGGCCTTGTTACGTTTCGCTTTAGCAAAACCGGTAAGGCCGTCTGAAAATATTTAAATGCTTATTTTCCTTTTTTATTGCAAGGATGTCCTGCGCTGTTGTCGCAGACGCGTAAATTGCGCAAATGCATGACGGCATTGGTCAACTCGGCCTTCGTCGGCTCGTAACGGAAAGCATATTGCTTCACGTACAAAGCTTCGTTACCCTGTACGGCTTTTATCCAAGTAAATTCAGGTTTGCTGGTTTGCGGATTGTTGGCGCAAAACAACATCACCAAAGCGAATGGATAGCCGTTTTCTTCACCTGCCGTTATTGGGTTGACACTACTTTGCGGACAGGCATTCTGCCATGAGGCTGAAAGATTGCCGAAAAACTGCTCAACACCCGGTTTCATACCTGCCATGGATTGCAGCGTGACCATTTGCGTCCAGTCTTCCACAGTCTGTTTCTGCGGCACAAGTTCTATCAATGTCACACCATTTTGCGCGGTTTGATAGCCGACTTTGAAGCCTTTAGGCGGAGCGCCGAAAGACCCAAATTCCTCAGCCTGCGCAGTTTGAACAGCTAACGGAAGCATAGCGATGGCGAGCATCAGTTTCCTAACGATACTTGTTTTTTTCATTGTTTTTCCTTATTCACTAAAAGTATGGCAGATGAAACACTCCATCCGCCAGCGCTATACTAACACAAGCATATAGCATTTTTCAGACGGCCTTACAACTGTCTCAAAAACGCCTGAATGAACGCGATTTTATCCAATTCCGGCATAGCATTGAACGCTTCCTGATGCTCGTGGATGTAGTCGATTAAGGGGTAAAACTCTTCATCGACGTGGCGTTTGTCGAGTTTGCGGCCGATATTCCCCTCGTTGCTTCGTCCTAAAAACTTGGAAATCAGGTAATACGGCGATTTGAGTTTGAACAGCATTTCGCCGGTTTGGGCATCAAACACCATAAAACCTTCGTGTTCCACGTTTTTCAGACGACCTTTCAACTCCTCGAACGTGATGTTTTTCAGCGTTTCGGGACGGCGGATACCGTATTGTTTGCCGATTTCGTCCAATTCGGCTTCGGTAAACTGACGGCCTGTCGCCACGTCGATGCAGCCGATTAAGGTTTCGCCCAACTCTTCACGGATGATGTGTACGTCTTTCGCGTCTGTGATTTCAAACAAAAAAGTATGGTTCGGATATGCGCGGAACAAGGTTTCGTATTGTGCGCAGTGTGTGGCGGTCATGTCGGCAAACGCGCTATCAAGCGAACCGGTGGTCGAATACAGCACTTTGCCGTCAAACGCCGCGCCTTTAGACAGATGGTCGTCTGAAAGCGAGACGAAAGTACAGCAGCCGAGGAAGCCGTTTACTTTCACCACCGCATCTACCAGTCTCTCGTCGCCGATTATGATCGGATAACGGCTGCATTTGGCAATACGTTCCGAATAATTGAACACTTTTTTAAACGGACGCACGATGATTCGATTATGCGCATCGATAATCAAACCGCGCATTTCCAGCAACGCATCATCAAAGCGGTTGTTATAGAACACGCTGCGGGCGTATTTCAACACGCGCAATTCGGGATAACGCTTGGATGCTTTGGCGGTAAAGTTACGGCTGCTGTGTTGCAGATAGTGATCGGTCACAAAGGTTTGCTGCGCCTCATCAAACACCAGCGGCTTATGCTCGATAGCCTGCATCTGTTCGATTTTTTCTAACTGTTCCGCATTTGCCGGTTGCACGGCCTCGATATGGATTTCGTTTGCCACTCGGTTTTGGTTCAGCTTGATATACGCCGCCAATACGTCATGCTCTTTCACGCCATGCAGGTTGGGATAGAAATTGTGCAGTCGATAGACCTCTGTTTCAAAACCGCTTTTCTCCGCCTGATCCAATAAATGACGGCAACGCGAAGCTTTTTGGTTGGTATTGGAATTAATGATCAGAATATTTCGGTTCGGATTTTGGCGTCCAAGTCTCAAAGTTTCAGTCATCAAGGTATTACCGCGTTTCTGCACCTTATCCACTGCTTCACCCGACCAATGATACTCACCGTATTCATCGGTAATGAACAAATCGTTTTCAATACGGACAACTTCTGCATCCGGATATTGCGCTTTAAATTCGGTGGCTTTTTGTTCGGCAAACGTCGATTTTCCCGAACCTTGATGACCGCGGATTAAGATAAATTTTTGCATTTTGTTTCCTTATTCTTTTTCTCAGCTTACCCTGAATAAATAGGCCGTCTGAAAAATATTTCTACCCTTTTTTCAGACGGCCTTAGCTTCAGTTCACAACTGCCAACGGCGTTTTCTCAATCTCTTCTACCCAGAAATCTGTACCCATACCTCGTTCGGCAAAGGAACCGATCAGGGAGAATACTTGGTCGGAGAAGCCGCCGATGTTCAAAATATCCTGACGGTTTCGTACTTGAGCCTTGGTGTAGGGCTGGATATCCAGACAAACAAGTTTGGCTTCGGGACAACGCCGTTTCAGAATGTCCCACTCTTTCATCAGGCTGGTTGTGGCACCCCATCCTTGGCTGTCATCTGCCCAACTTTCGTTGTCTGATACGATGACGACCAAATCCACATCGGCTTTTTCACGGTTCAGCATGGCGAGCGGTGCGCTGCATGCCGTTCCGCCGCCGCCGATATTGGCGAGTTTTTCGGCGTTGGTCATGATGCTGTCGCGCGGATTGAGCTTCACGTTTACCGTGATTTGTTCAAACGGTATCACGCGGGCTTGCGGATTGGTACGCAACATGGCGGCAGATACGAGCGCGGCAATGTCGATGCAGCGGGTTTTGCTGGTCGTGCTGCCGCGATAGCCGGTAACCGAGCTGTGCATAGAGCCGGAAACGTCCGGACAAACCACGACTTTGCCTTGGATGGCCGGTACGTTTTGTACGGAGGTTTCCATCGCATCTTGCAGGGCTTCGCAGATTTCAGACGGCATTTGATTAGATGTTGCCTGATACGCGGTCAGCAACTGATAAGGCAGAACACGGGCGCGGGCAATGGTGGTTTCGTCACGCAGTTTTTCTGCCACCATTTTGATGTTTTTGCTTTTCGCAAACACTTCGTGGCGCAGGAAAGTGTTCAGGTTTTGACGAACCTGCTGCCATGAGCCGTTGCGGGCAATCTCTGCCCAGTCGCCGCTGTTCAAGTCTAAAGCAGTGAGCATTTGGAAAGGAACGTTGGGTAATTCGCCTTCTCGGCTTTGTTTGTAGTTTTCAAAAGCGCGGGTAATGGGTGGCAATGCTTCGCGGTCGTACGGTTTGCCGATCAGCCACGCAAACCAGGCGGCACGCCATGCTTCACGCGGTTTGGGGTGCACCATTTTGACCACGTCTGCCAGCGATGGCGAATTGCCGACGGCGGCGTTCAACAGTTGTTTTTCGGTGGCAGTCAAAAGCCAAGTCTGCATCAGTTTTTTCGGACGGTTGCCGAAAGATTTTCTGCCGACCGCGCCGCTACGGATAATTTGTGCGAAGTTACGCAACATTTTACCGTTGTCCACTACTTGGTCGAATACGCGGGCGAGCATGTTCACGTCTTTTTGCGCCAACACGGCAAGCAACAGCGCAGGCATATCTTTCATCAAACCTTTTTGACGGGCATATACGGCAGTTTTGGCGATAAACTCGGCATCCAGGCTTTCTGCCAATTTCAACACTTGGTCAAGCTGACTTTGGGCATCGGCATAGTAGGTATTGTTCAGACAACCGGTAGCGGCAAGTTGGGCCAGCTGTTGTTTGGGTGTCAGCGTGTAGGCGATGCCGCCGGCTTCATTATAGGTATCGGTTTTAGTAAAACGGTTTTTAATAGATTGAAACAAGGTAGTATTAGCCATTTTCATTTTCTTTCATATTGTTGGTTTGAGGCCGTCTGAACTTGTTTTAGCTTTGTTTGTCAGACGGTCTTGAATGGGTGGCAGTGTGGCTGCTAAAGATGAAGAGAAGCGTTTTTAACTGAAAGCTAATGTATTCTCTTCCGGGCATCCGCCTACTGCCGTAGGGCGACCAGTTTAATTAGGATCATTCGGGTTTGTAGCAAGGAAGGAATGTAATCCTAATGGCATTCGCCCATAAGGGGTGGCACATTGGGCAACAAAGAGTGGAGAAATTTTTACGCGCTCTATCCTCTGAGCTACTCTGCCATAGTTGGCGGCAGAGACGGGACTCGAACCCGCGACCTCGAGCTTAGCAGGCTGTAATTCCTCCGGCATTTGCCGTTTGCACCAAAAACAGTTTTTATATCAGCCCGCCTGAATATTTCAGACGGCCTCGAATGGGGGCTGCGTAGCGGATAAACATGAAGAGAAACGGTTTTAACGTAAAAGGTTCATGTATTCTCTCCAGACATCCGCCTGCTGCCGTAAAAGTAATATGGCACGCAACAAGTTTTTAAGGGAAACATGCCTTGGCTCTACCAACTGAGCTACTCTGCTATTTGGAACAACAGAGACAGGACTCGAACCTGCGACATAAGGATATCCATGTTGTAGTTTTCCTAGGCATTTGCCTGCCATATTGAAAAAGGGTGGGCGACTAAATAAACAAGACGTTCAACGTCTATCAGACGAGACAGGATTCGAACCTGTTAATCCAAATGTAGTCTTGTCGGCATTCGCCCTGTAACCACACAGCAACTAAATTTACGGAAAATTTTTCTCCGGTAACTGTATTTCCCGAAGCATCTGCTGTATCGCTACATTCACAACATAGCCAACAGCGTGCCAAGAATAAAATTTTATAAAAATAATTTTTAATTTATTGAATATAAGAAAAATATATTTTAAAGTGGCTTTTATCGGCAAAAAGCGTAGAATGCTGAAAAATATATTTGTAGATAGTTATATAGAAAATAAAATATATAAGGATATATGATGAGATTCGATGATTTGGACAAACGCTTGCGGTTAAGCAAACGGCAAATTTGTATTGAAAAAATAATTTAAAGGCCGTCTGAAACATGAATATCACCCCTAAAAAACAAGTCGCCGTCAGTTTTCTCGGTACAGTGCTGGATAAAGGTTTCGGTCAGGGCCGTTGGCAGAAGTGGCGGCCGAATGTCGCCATGAATCAGCGTCAGGATTTTCATCTCGACCGCATGGAGCTGTTTTATGCGGAGAAATATCGCAACCTAGCGGATCATGTAAAAGCCGATATTCAACAGGTGTCGCCACACACGGTCGTCAATCTTGTGCCTATGGAGCTGGCAAACCCGTGGGATTTTTCCGAAGTTTATACCAAGCTGCACGATTGGGCTGCGAGCTATCCATTTGATACAGAAGAAGAAACGTATCTCACCCACATCACCACAGGTACACACGTTGCCCAAATCTGCCTGTTTTTATTGGTGGAATCGCGTCAAATCCCCGGCGTACTGTTACAAACCGCTCCGCCCAAAAATCAAAGACGCAGTATGGAGGACGGCAATGTCGGAAGTTATGAAATCATCGATTTAGACTTGGCTCGTTATGACGTACTGGCAGAACGCCTTGCCGCCGTACGCGACGACGCAGTGCGCTACCTGAAAAGCGGCATTTCCACCAAAAACGCCGCCTTCAACCGCATGATTGCCGAAATCGAACAAGTCGCACTCAACTCCCCTTCCCCCATTCTGCTTTCCGGCCCGACAGGCGCAGGCAAATCTATGTTGGCACGCAGGATTTTTGAATTGAAAAAAGCGCGCCATCTGATTAAAGGCACATTTGTCGATGTAAACTGCGCCACCCTTCGCGGCGACGGCGCAGCATCTGCCCTGTTCGGCCACAAAAAAGGCGCCTTTACCGGCGCCGCAGAAAAGCGTGAAGGTTATCTGAAAACTGCCGACGGCGGCGTATTGTTTTTAGACGAAATCGGCGAATTGGGCTTGGACGAGCAAGCCATGCTGCTCAAAGCCATTGAAGAAAAACACTTTTACCCCGTTGGCAGCGACAGCGAAGTCAAAAGCGACTTCCAACTCATCGCCGGCACCAACCGCGACCTACGCCACGAAATCCGCGCCGGACGCTTCCGCGAAGACCTGTTCGCCCGCATTAATATCTGGAATTACCCACTACCTGCACTCGCCAACCGTCGCGAAGACATCGAGCCCAACGTCGAACACCAGCTCGCCCTAGCCTCGCAAGAACTCGGCCGAACCACCCGCTTCAACAAAGAAGCCCTGGCCGCCTACCTCGACTTCGCCCACTCCAACCAAGCACCATGGCGCGGCAACTTCCGCGACCTCGCTGCCAGCATCATGCGCCTGGCCACACTCGCGCCGCAAGGCAGGATACAGGTAGAACAAGTCCAAGCCGAAATCGAACGCCTCAAATGGCTATGGTCGGAAGAACCCTTTTCAGACGGCCTCCTACATAAAAGGCCGTCTGAAAAAGCACAAGACTACCCCGATAAAGTCGATTGGGACACATTGGATTTGTTCGACAAACTACAACTGCAACACGTCATCGACGAATGCCGCAAACACCCCAACATGGCCGCTGCCGGCCGTGCATTGTTCAACGTCTCCAGAACAGAAAGGGCAAAAGTCAATGACAGCGATCGATTGAGAAAGTATTTGCAACGGTTTGGACTGGAATGGGGGGATATTTAAATAAAGTGGGCAAGCTAGCTCATTTTAATCACATTATTTTTCATCATTTATAAAAAATAAAAGGCATCAATCCGATGCCTTTTTAATTTATTAACACAAATCACTTCTTTGGTTTACTTCAAAAATGCCGCATGATAGGCAATATGCTCACCAATAAAACTGGCGATGAAGTAATAGCTATGATCATGGCCTTTATGGAAGCGCACATCGACCGGTTGATTTGCCGCACGACAGGTTTCGATAAAATCTTCGGTACGCAATTGTGTTGGCAAAAACTCATCTTCCAAGCCCTGATCAATGCGCATACCTTGCACTTTACAGCCTTGTTGGATGAGCGAGTTAGCATCATATTGCTGCCATTTTTCGCGATCTTTCCCTAAATAGGCAGAAAAGGCTTTTTCTCCCCAAGGCACGAGGCTTGGCGACAAAATAGGCGAAAAGGCAGAAACACTTTGATAACGTTCTTGGTTTCGCAGCGCCAATACCAATGCGCCATGTCCGCCCATTGAATGTCCCATAATCGAACGTTTGCCGTTGGTAGGAAAATTTTCCTCCATCAGACTAGGCAACTCATTCAAAATATAATCATACATTTGATAATTCGTCGCCCAAGGCTGCTCGGTCGCATTCAGATAAAAGCCTGCACCCTGCCCTAAATCGTAAGTATCATCGTTCGGCACTTGCTCTCCGCGAGGGCTGGTATCGGGGGCGACCACAATCACTTGATGCTCTGCCGCATAACGCTGAAAGCCTGATTTGGTAATGAAATTTTGTTCAGTACAAGTTAAGCCGGAAAGCCAATAAATCACACCAAGCGGTCGATTCTCCGGATTATTTGGCAAATAGACGGCAAATTTCATTTCGCATTGAAGCGTTTGGGCATGGTGCACCCAAACTTGTTGCGAACCGCCAAAAATTTGATGTTGTTCAATCAGTTTCATCTCGGGCCTTAGTAATGAATAACAGCGCGGATCGATTTACCTTCATGCATTAACTCAAAGGCTTCATTGATTTGATCGAGCGTCATTGTGTGGGTCACAAATGGTTCCAACTGAATGTCGCCTTTCATTGAATCTTCCACCATTTTCGGAAGTTCAGAGCGGCCTTTCACGCCACCAAATGCCGTGCCTTTCCAAACACGACCTGTGACCAACTGGAACGGACGAGTTGAAATTTCTTGTCCTGCACCCGCTACGCCGATGATAATGGATTGACCCCAACCACGGTGTGCACTTTCTAATGCCTGACGCATTACGTTTACATTGCCAATACATTCAAAGGTATGGTCAATGCCCCATTTATTGATGTCTAACAACACATCTTTGATCGGTTTATCGTAATCGTTTGGGTTCAAACAATCAGTTGCACCAAACTGTTTTGCCAGCTCGAATTTTGAAGGATTGGTATCAATAGCGATAATGCGACCGGCTTTGGCTTGACGCGCACCTTGCACCACCGCCAAACCAATCGCCCCCAAGCCAAACACCGCCACAGAGTCGCCTTCTTGCACTTTTGCTGTGTTATGCACCGCACCAATACCTGTGGTAACGCCGCAGCCAAGCAAACATACTTGTTCATGGTTTGCTTTTGGATTGATTTTCGCCAGTGAAACTTCGGCAACAACTGAGTATTCACTGAAAGTAGAACAGCCCATATAGTGATAGATCGGCTGACCTTGATAAGAAAAACGCGTCGTGCCATCTGGCATTAAGCCTTTACCTTGTGTATCACGCACTGAGACGCATAAGTTGGTTTTACCTGAACGACAAAACTCACATTCGCCACATTCAGCGGTGTAAAGAGGAATGACGTGATCACCTGGTTTTACGCTTGACACACCTTCGCCCACAGCAACGACCACACCCGCACCTTCGTGTCCAAGCACCACAGGGAACACACCTTCAGGATCGCTTCCTGATAACGTAAATGCATCAGTATGGCACACACCAGTGTGCGTGTTACGAATTAACACCTCGCCTTTGTGCGGCATTTCTACGTCGATTTCCACAATTTGTAAGGGTTGATTTGGGGCGAATGCCACCGCCGCACGCGATTTGATGGTTGAATTGGTTTGTTTCGTTTCCATTATTTTTGCCTTTTAATTCATTAATAAAGTTATCTAGCCTACGAAAGATAACCACAGTTTATACTTTGGAACCCACCCTGAAGCAAGCATTTTTGCAATTTTGACTCCGGCAGTAGCATGATCGGCTGAAGGGCTGCCATGCAATCGGTGATTAAAGGCAACTGAATATTTCCCTAAATCATGAAGCTGTCCCGTCTGGCAGGCAATTTCCTGCGCATCAAATACCCGGGCAAACTCAGCCGCCATTTCGCCCACATTTACCGAATGACTTTGCAAGGTTTGCCAATGGTTTGTAAGGCAAGGGATTGCCGAGTTTATCTTGGGCGGAATGAGCGTAGTAAATGAGGGGGTTTTATATTGAAATTCTAAAAAATTCAAATTGATATAGATTCAATGATAATATGATATTAAATTTAATATGCAAATAGAAAAAATGCCGTCTGAAACTTTTTCAGACGGCATTGTCATTTATTAACCTTTATAACTTGCTTCTAATATCCTCCAGTGCTTTCACTAAAGCCTCGGAAAGCGAAGGATCAAAAGAAGAATGGCCTGCTTGGGCAATATTTGAACATATAGCTACAAAAAGGCAGCTGACGGAATAGGTCGGCATAGAATTCGTAGTTGCTGAAGTTTCAACACACAGCCGCCCAAAGGCGGCTAGGCGTGATGGCAGCGGTGTATTTCGTATCTATTTTGTTTCAACACACAGCCGCCTAAAGGCGGCTGGGAAGGCTGTTCTGTTATTTCCGGTTGAATAGACAGTTTCAACACACAGCCGCCTAAAGGCGGTTGGACTTCCACCTCCGCCAGAACTTCCACCACCGCCAGTTTCAACACACAGCCGCCTAAAGGCGGCTGGTGATGCGTGAAAATCCTTTGATTGGTCAAACATGGTTTCAACACACAGCCGCCTAAAGGCGGCTGGATTACGCCGACGGCGTGTTCAATAAATCTGATACGGTTTCAACACACAGCCGCCCGAAGGCGGCTGGGACCAACCCATAAGAAAGCCTCACAAATGACCGAAGTTTCAACACACAGCCGCCCGAAGGCGGCTGGATGGGTTGGCTATTAATTTGCAGCCGTCCGATACGTTTCAACACACAGCCGCCCGAAGGCGGCTGGATGGGTTGGCTATTAATTTGCAGCCGTCCGATACGTTTCAACACACAGCCGCCCGAAGGCGGCTGGGGGACGGCCCCAGTCGGTTTGAGCGGCGACATCGAAGTTTCAACACACAGCCGCCCGAAGGCGGCTGGGTATCGCCCTATTCCTCGCCTGCGCCCTATTGATGTTTCAACACACAGCCGCCCGAAGGCGGCTGGTCATCGTGCGCGTAAACGACAGCAAAAACACAGAAGTTTCAACACACAGCCGCCCGAAGGCGGCTGGCTCACTTAAATTTCTATTTTCGGGCAAAAAACTGTTTCAACACACAGCCGCCCGAAGGCGGCTGGCTCCCCAAAACGCTTGAGCCGTCAGATACCAAATGTTTCAACACACAGCCGCCCGAAGGCGGCTGGAACCGCCGCGCATGGTGCAAGTGAGGCGTGACGAGTTTCAACACACAGCCGCCCGAAGGCGGCTGGTTGAGCAGGCCGTTCATCAATAGGGCGCAGGCGAGGTTTCAACACACAGCCGCCCGAAGGCGGCTGGTTATCAAAAAGTATCTAACACACTGATTTTTAATGTTTCAACACACAGCCGCCCGAAGGCGGCTGGTTGGGAAAGTGCATAAATGAGCAAAACCAAAGAGGTTTCAACACACAGCCGCCCGAAGGCGGCTGGACGAGGGCGTTATGCTTTCAGAAAGCGAGATTGTGTTTCAACACACAGCCGCCCGAAGGCGGCTGGATCGACAAAATCACTTCTGCCGATTGTCGTTTTTGTTTCAACACACAGCCGCCCGAAGGCGGCTGGGCCTGCCAGCTTTGCTCTGACCCTGATGGCCGAAGTTTCAACACACAGCCGCCCGAAGGCGGCTGGCGCCTGCCGCTTGGTTGTATTGAGTTTTTTAATGACCTGTTTCAACACACAGCCGCCCGAAGGCGGCTGGGCCTTTCTCCCCTCGCTCGCCTTTAAACTTAGTGAGTTTCAACACACAGCCGCCCGAAGGCGGCTGGATTTGCCCATATATTCCGCGATAGTATCAAGCAGTTTCAACACACAGCCGCCCGAAGGCGGCTGGGATTTGTTTTCAACGAGCCGCGATTCAAGGTTGGTTTCAACACACAGCCGCCCGAAGGCGGCTGGGCCACCGTGGGTAGAGCGAAAACACTTTTTCAGACGTTTCAACACACAGCCGCCCGAAGGCGGCTGGGACGGCGGAATGCAAGGGGGCGGTAAGAATGGCGGTTTCAACACACAGCCGCCCGAAGGCGGCTGGCGGTAATTCTGTTGGGCAACAACTTGGAAGTCGGGTTTCAACACACAGCCGCCCGAAGGCGGCTGGGTCTGAAAACAAACGACCTTTTTTTTCTCTAATTTGTTTCAACACACAGCCGCCCGAAGGCGGCTGGAGACTATCCCCAATCAAAAAAAGGGCGCATTTGATGTTTCAACACACAGCCGCCCGAAGGCGGCTGGACACAAAATGGCTTAAATTGCTTGAATATATAGAGTTTCAACACACAGCCGCCCGAAGGCGGCTGGCCATCCCCCGAACGCTACGGGTAGAGTATACGAGTTTCAACACACAGCCGCCCGAAGGCGGCTGGGAGTTGGTGGTAGTACGGACGGTTACGACCATTGTTTCAACACACAGCCGCCCGAAGGCGGCTGGCTGAGAGGTTAACCACTGTTGCGCGAGGGGTTGTGTTTCAACACACAGCCGCCCGAAGGCGGCTGGACAAGCTCAACTACTTTAAGGATTTCGTGGTACAGTTTCAACACACAGCCGCCCGAAGGCGGCTGGCGCAGTCAACGCATTAGGCATGGCGGTGGTAATCGTTTCAACACACAGCCGCCCGAAGGCGGCTGGTTCACGGAATGCGCCATTGTCATGCTTGAAGTGGTTTCAACACACAGCCGCCCGAAGGCGGCTGGCTTTCCTTTCATGTATATAAGGTAGTCCACTTACTGTTTCAACACACAGCCGCCCGAAGGCGGCTGGTTCTTCATGGTTTTGCCCTTTCAGGATAATAAGAGTTTCAACACACAGCCGCCCGAAGGCGGCTGGAATAGCTTAAGTCCCTTTTCACTGATAAGCAGGGGGTTTCAACACACAGCCGCCCGAAGGCGGCTGGCTATAAATTGTTAACTGGTTATGGCCAAAAGGGAGTTTCAACACACAGCCGCCCGAAGGCGGCTGGAAGCATATTTGTATTGTGCATATTTGCATACATGTTTCAACACACAGCCGCCCGAAGGCGGCTGGGTACCGTATAACTACCGTTTTATTTCATTTTCTGTTTCAACACACAGCCGCCCGAAGGCGGCTGGTTGCCTAGTGATTCATTTTGACCATCTCGAGAGATGTTTCAACACACAGCCGCCCGAAGGCGGCTGGGCACTGGCTTGGATAAGCAGACTATCGGTTACGGTTTCAACACACAGCCGCCCGAAGGCGGCTGGATAAGAGGGGGGATATGCAACGCAAAATAACCGCCGTTTCAACACACAGCCGCCCGAAGGCGGCTGGGTCCCTCATACGGCACGTCTTGCTCGTCTATACGGTTTCAACACACAGCCGCCCGAAGGCGGCTGGCCGCGTGCAAAGTGGCACGCGGAAACGGCGCGAAGTTTCAACACACAGCCGCCCGAAGGCGGCTGGGTGCTTGGTCGCACATACGCCAAAAGCCCGTGATGTTTCAACACACAGCCGCCCGAAGGCGGCTGGGCTCCCACTCTTCCTCTTTCGTCATCTCACGGCTGTTTCAACACACAGCCGCCCGAAGGCGGCTGGGCATAACTCAAGGGCGTAGTAGTCGATAGGATTGCAGTTTCAACACACAGCCGCCCGAAGGCGGCTGGCGACACCGACGAACCGTCCGCAGACACACAGCAGGTTTCAACACACAGCCGCCCGAAGGCGGCTGGGTTGATACCGGTATTGACGAGCGCGTATTTTTGGTTTCAACACACAGCCGCCCGAAGGCGGCTGGCTACCAACAAACGCCTCTTGCGCTTCTTCCCAGTCGTTTCAACACACAGCCGCCCGAAGGCGGCTGGTGAGCGGGGGCAGCGCAGGGTCGGCAAATATGCAGTTTCAACACACAGCCGCCCGAAGGCGGCTGGGTCTGCGCTTCTGCGCAGTAACGACAAGTTTGTCGTTTCAACACACAGCCGCCCGAAGGCGGCTGGGACCGCAAACATATTTTCAACCCAATGACAGGAGTTTCAACACACAGCCGCCCGAAGGCGGCTGGTCGTTCGTATTCCATCACAGTTTGGATAGCGTTGTTTCAACACACAGCCGCCCGAAGGCGGCTGGGTGGCCGGTATCCGTATGCCTAACGGTTTATGGTTGTTTCAACACACAGCCGCCCGAAGGCGGCTGGGCATCAATCTTAATCATGCGCCCACCTGTACATTGTTTCAACACACAGCCGCCCGAAGGCGGCTGGGAATCGTCTGTAAGAAAGGAGCAAGACAATGGCTGTTTCAACACACAGCCGCCCGAAGGCGGCTGGCGTATCATATAATTACCGTTTTATTTCATTTTCTGTTTCAACACACAGCCGCCCGAAGGCGGCTGGTTTTGTCTCTTGTTTTTCATTAACATCGATAACGTTTCAACACACAGCCGCCCGAAGGCGGCTGGGGCGACATTGCACAAATCACGGTAGCCGATGTGTTTGTTTCAACACACAGCCGCCCGAAGGCGGCTGGTACTTGACTTATTATAAAAGCTAAGTTATAATACGTTTCAACACACAGCCGCCCGAAGGCGGCTGGTTCGTATCATATAATTACCGTTTTATTTCATTTTCTGTTTCAACACACAGCCGCCCGAAGGCGGCTGGAGCCTCTCTCAAAAGCCTTGCTCCATCAGGTTTTGCAGCCCCGATTTCGCTAAGCTCCCAAGAAAAGCGCGAACGCGAGTATAACACAGCCTTTTCTGTTACACCCGCATTTGCAATTATCCTGATTGTTAAAGAACAATTCCAATTCTCCAACCCTGCCGCATTTTCATGAGAACCGTAGGTTGGCGATTTACACAATCAACGTATCCTTAAACACATCCACCGCCGGTTTTGCGCCGTGGTGTTCCACTTTGCGTCGCCACTTGCTGCCCAGATGGTAAAAGCGCAAGCTGTCGGTTTCGGGGTTGTAGGTTTTCAAAAGTTTGTCCTTTAAAACGACCCACTGATCGGGCGCGATGTCGCATTCGAACACCGAATACTGCACGCGCACGCCGTAGTCCAGACACAATTTCGCCACGCGTCGCAGCCTTGCCTGTCCTTCGGCGTCTTCCAGCGAAATATCGTAAGTAATCAGCATCAACATTTTGTATTCCCATATGCAGGCTGCTTTAGAGGCCGTCTGAAAATCTCTAGCCTATTTTCAGACGGGCTGCAAACCTATCTCATCAAAAACGGCGGGTATTCCGCCAAATCTCCGCGCAAGTGTCGCGCCAACAGCATTGCCTGAATATACGGCAGCAGCCCGATTTCCACCTCTTCACCCAAAAACGGATGAACGATTTTCTCCTGCTTTTTCGCCTGCAAAGCTTGGAACAACAATTTACGCGCATCGGCTTTCAGGCTTACCGCGCCGCTTGCCTCGGTAACGAAATCCTGAGGTTTGATTTGCCCACGGTTAATCAGCGACAACACCAACCTGTCCGCCCACCATGCGCGGAATTCTTCCAAAATATCCTGCGCCAAACTGTCGCGCCCCGGTCGGTCGGCGTGCAGAAAGCCCACCTGTGGATCCAGCCCCACGCCTTGCAGCGCGCCGCTGATGTCCTTGCCCAAGATGCTGTACACAAACGATAACAGCGCATTTACCCCATCTCTGGGCGGACGGCGGTTGCGCCCGTCAAAAGAAAAGCCGCTTTTTTCGCTCAAAAGCTGCCCGAACACGCCGAAATAACGCGCCGCCGCATCGCCCTCAATACCACGCACCACGTCCAGCTCCGCCGCACCCTTCAACTGCCGCAGCGAAATGTTCAAAGCATCGACCGCACTTTGAATCGCCACATTCTCGCCGTAATTGCGAATCTGCCGCTGAAGCACCCGTTTACTCGCCTGAATCTTCGCCGCAATAATATTGCGCGCAATCGGCACGGGATTTTGCTCCGACACCCGATACTGCGCCCGACGTAGCAGCACATTGCCGCTCTGCCGCCCCTGAAGCCGTCCCAAGAAACGTCCGTTTTCGGTAAAAAACGCCAAATTCACATTATTTTCACCGCAAAACCCCAGCAAAAACGGCGACACCAACACATTCCCAAAACAGAAAATATGCCCGATGGAATGCACCGGCAACTGCGCTACCTTCTTGCGCTCCTGCTCCACCACCAGCGTCTCCCGCTCTTTATGCAGATAGCTGCCTTGGGTGGTGATATAGAGCGTATTTTGTAGTTTGCGCATGGGGATTTATCCTATCTATTTTCTAAACTACTAGGCTTACCAATCATTCCTTTTTCATATGTCGCCAACCAATCTAAAAAACTAGACACTAAAATTTGGTCATCTATATTTTTATGGTTAGGTCCATTTTTAACAATTCCAAGGAATTTTTCAGGTAATAATGGTGCTTTGTTTCCAAAGTACCAAAAATCTTTACATATTAAGACATTCGTAGAATTTAAATCATGGCTCATACTGCTTTCATCATGGAAAGGGTTATTTAACTGAGTCCAAGTTCCATTCTCTCTATAATAAATATTATCTCCTCTTCTTCTTGAAATATTTTCATCGCTTGGTTTTTTAACTTGATATATGGGATTTTCAAAATATTCATTCATATTTACCACATCAGATACTTGAGCTGCATAAATCAATCGATTTTTATAAGCTCCTGTGCTAGAGCCTATTCCAACAAGAATATCCCCTATTTTTGCACTATTTCTTATTCTCGGTTTGCATGTGGCAAGAGTTAAAAATCCACCATAAGGATTAGGAGCAAAGCCATAATCATGTGTAATGATATAACTCATTATTTTCATAATTTCATCTCTATTAAATAATCTAAAATCACTATTCCCCAAACAACCCCTTCACATACCCCACACTCCTATCCCGTTTTCCCAACAACTCTGGCTGGCAAATCTCCACTAGCGAGCAGGCTTTGCAGCGTTTGCCGTAGGCGGGCGGCGAGGTTTGTCCGCTGTTTAGAAGGTCGCGCACGGCTGAGATGGTGGCGAGTGTTTGGGCGCGCAGGTCGTCTGAAAACACGACGGGGACGCGGTGGCGGGTTTGCATATACCACAGCGCGCCCTCAGAGACGGTTTGCCCCGTCATTTCTTCCAAGCACAAGCCTTGGGCGCAAAGCTGGATTTCGTCCATCGGGCCAGGTTTAGGCTTGCCGCGTTTGTATTCCACAGGTTTCAGACGGCCTGTTTTCGTTTCTACTTCTACCAAATCCAGCACGCCACTGATGCCCAGTTTCTCCGCCGACACATGCACCGTCCGCTCAAAGCGCACACCCTTGCGCGTTTCCGGCTCGCCCGAATCCACCCGTTCATGCAGCGCCTTGCCCTGCGCGGTCAAATAGTTCTCCGCCCACGCCTGCTCGTTATGAATCAACGCGCATTGGCGCGGGCAGAAGGCGTAGTGTTGCAGGGCGGAAAGGGGAATCAGGCGCATGTCCTGATTTTCCCTTTGGCTTTCGGTTGAAAGTGCGATCATTTTTTTGAATGTTTTAGAAGCCGTCAATTTCCTGCGGAGTTAAACCATCAAGGTTTTCCAGTTCATAGCTGCCATCTGCATTCACTTTTAGGCTACCGTGCACTTTGGCAGAAGAATATTGCCCTGCTTTGCTGTTGTGTTCCCACCAGATAAGTTTCAACACCTGCATGCTGCCTTCGGGGCGGGCGGATGATGCGTCGCCTTCAAAGAGTTTGGTCAGTACGGCTTTGATTTTTTCGGCATCGCCGTCTGAAAAGCCGGTGCGCTCGGCAAGTTGTGGTGACATTGCGCCAAAGGCAACGTACACACCGTGATCGATGCGGTGTTTCATGCCCATGGTGTCGGAGCTTTTTTTCGTGCCATCGCCTTCGCCGCTGACGCTTTTGGTAATCTGAGTGCTGGTGATGTTAATCGGCTCAACGCTAAATGCGGATTGAATGGTAACGGGGCCGCGCACAGCGATGGATATGCCACTGCTGCCATCACCGCTGAATGCGAAAACCTGTCCGAAACTGCGCACATCCAGCCATTTTTCGCAGGCTTTTTTGGCGGTATCGTCTTTGTTGGCTTTTTTAGCGTTAAAGGCATCCGCACCCAAGCCGACATCTTTGTCTTTGGCGCGATTGGCCAAGCTGGTCATGCCGTCGGTTTTCTTTTCATCCGATTGTACAAAAATGCTCTCGCCACTGTCTTGCAGGCGGTCGCGGATTTTGCGTTTCAGGCACACGTCGGTCATTTCACCAAATCCTTGGAAATCGGCACGCGGGCGGTTGCCGTTTAAGGGGTCGCCGTTAGGGTTGGCGTTGGTGACTTTCAGAATTAAGGCGAAGTCAATTTTTTTGGTTAAAGACATTTTTCATTCTCCATAAAAAGATTAATTGGTTTCTGTTGGTTTAGCTTTGCTAGCTTTAGCTGCTTTACGTTTGGCAATTTCGCGGGCATTTTCCATTTTTTGGCAATGATAGCCTAAGAGAAATTCGCCACTTAATTTGTCATCACAAACATAATCATCCCTTTGGAAAAGCTCCATAATTTCACCAATAGCCTGCTTATAGAAATCTTTTCCTTGACTAGTTAGATAATTTTGATATGGCACCAATTTCTCACTTGCAAGGTTTCGCCATGTGCTGTATGGCCTTTGTGCAAACTGTTGGAAATAACGTTCTGCATTAGTCGCACGAGTAGGTGTTTTTTTGCCATTTTGTAGATATAAGGCATACCACTCCATGCTTTCTGCCTGTGCAATTAATCGGCCATACAAATAATCGCGTGAGCGGTTTTGGGTATCCAAACTCATAGGGTAAGTTCTCCGTTGTGATAAATCGTGATGACGAGCGCGCCAGCCTTTGTATAGGGCACAGGCAACGCCGATGTTTCTTTGCCATTCCCAGTTTTCGCAGCCATTAGGATTGCAGGCCGCCTGAAAACTTTGACGTACCAAATCTTCGGGAATCAGCACGGATGTTCCGCCTGCGATAACAGGAAGAAGTCGGGCATAAAGCTGTTTTTTAAGCGTGTCGGACAGAGATTTGCCGTACACGGTTTCGGCAATGCTGTAAGGCGATGGCGGGACGAAGCGCCATTGGGTACGCTTGTCGGTTTTCTTGCCGTTTGGGACTTCAATGCTGTAACGCTGATACCAAGAAAAATCGTCAATCCATGCATCTAAATTGGCGAAATAGTCGGCAGGCAGAAACTCTTGGTAATAAGTTAATGCCATGCGCCCAGGCGTGGCGGAATCGAGCATAATCAGGGAGATTTGTTCGTGGGCTTTCAATTCCGCCTGATAGCCATGCAGTTTCTTTTTGATGATTTGCGCAGCAGCACGCCCGATATTTACAGACCAATCGGGGGACGGCTGTTCAGATGATGTTTGTGATGAAAATTCATCAGGATTTTCGACCGCACTGATGTCCAGATTATCCCAATTAATTTCACTGGAAATATCTTTCATCGGTGACGGGACGGGGTTACAGCTAATTGCCCATGCAATGGTAACTTGTTCATTATTTCGTGCAGTAGTTTGCCTATCGATCAACCATCTAAGCGCAGCATGAGCCTTATGCGATACTTCAGCCGAAATTGTTGTCGCTTGATTAGCTTCTTCAAATCGACCTAGGTAGGTAAATCCTTCCTTATCATTGGAAGAAATCAATTTTGCTTTGTCGCCCGAATAAAGTAATTTTGCAGGATGACTTTCGCGAATTTTCTGTTCATCTCCCGTTACTGTGCAGAATTGGCTTTTTAAAGTCTGTTGGTAATAATTTCCCCAACTTTGCTGAACTTCCTTATCCTTCCAAGTTTCAGGAACAAAATCACCGGGTATTTGCACTGACCAAACAACAAGAGCTTTTCGGATTTCAAATTTCCCTTGCTCCTTAGTCAAAACATTAAACAATTCAGGTTTTTGCTTATCTTTGTTTTCCCTTTCAATCCAATTTGTCAGCAACTCGCCGTTATCATCTACGGGAATAACTTTTTCTTTTACCAAATCGGCTAATACCGTCCCCTTGTGAACATATTTTTGTATTGCCAATACCTTTTTGTTATCTATCGTCACACACCATTTATCTAATTGGTCTGCATATAAATTGAAAATCAAATCTTCTTGCTTGGTTTTCGTTTTTTTCTTTTTACCATTTTTTCCTTCGGTTTCCGTAATGACTTCTTTCTGATAAGTCAGTCCCAAATCTTTTGCGATATATTGCAAGCTATCCGCCAATGCATGAGGGGCCAAACCGCTTGTCCGCCCTTCCGAGCTTTCAGTTACAGGCAACATGATAATCGGTTTATCAGTTAAAACCCTAGCTCCAAGAAACTTTCCATCTCCATCCAAAGTAATTTGAATATGGGCAGTTTGCGGGCTGTGCCATAATGGTGCTAGTTTTTCTTTTTCCGAATCCGATAAGTTTGGATTCTTCTCAATTTCGTTATACGTCCGATAAAGTTTCTGCATCCAGCTCATAATTCTATCTCCTTGGCTTCGTCTTCCACAGGCTTGACGTTTTCGCCGCGCTTGAACGGTTTTTCAGGCTGCATTTTGCGGATAAATCGAGTTTTCAGACGGCCTTCTGTATCGTTGACACTTGGAAACTCAATCACACCGTTTTGCATATTCGCCATCCAAAAACGGCTGACCAATTCGGGCTTTCCGGTTTCTTCGGGATAGCCAAAACTATGGAACATCAGGCCAAAATCCAAATTATCGATTTCATCGTAAAACCCTTCGCCTTCGCCGAAAGTGCACGGCTCGACATAGCCTTGGCAATCGCGCGTGCCGAGAAAAATATCCTGCCGCCCGCCACGTTCCAACATTCTTTTGGCAATGGCGATATGTTTGCCGAAATTGCGGTCGCCTGCCAACTCTTCCCAATGCTCATTCCATTCAAAATGGGCTTCCACTTGGTATTCCACGTCCTGCAAAAAGGTGTAAATCGCCAAAGTGTTGCTGCCGTTCCAATCCAGCGGCTTGGTGGATTTGCTTTGGGTGCGGATGGGTTTCATCACGCGGATGCGGTCGATACGCCAAATCAACGTTGGCTTCCAATAAATGCTTTTGACAATGCCTTTAATAGCTTCGTATGTCGGTACTTGGTAGCTGAATTTTTCGCCGCCGATTTTGGTAACGGGGTCGGTAAACAAGGCTTGCCGCCCCCATACGCGGAAACTGATTTTGCTGTCCATATTGCTCCTATAAGTCGTAAAAAGTCATTTCGCTTGTTTCATCCAAAGACAAACCGAATTCATCGTTGTAATAGCGTTCATTCAGATAATAAATGCCCGAACCTTCAATGGTTTCATACAGGGCGTTTTCTTTTTGCAATTTATCCCAAACGTTGGGGAAAACGTTCACGCTGTAACGCTGAGCTTTTTGCAAAGTGCGGTGCATTTCTTTCGGATCCCATTCGCCACAGAGTTTGGCAATGAGTTCCGCACCTTCGCCATACGGCACAATCACGGCCTGTGTCGGTGCGTCTATGGCTTGGAAAACGCGCCCTGCACTTTTGAAGGATTGCATCAACAGTGGCAACAGTTTGCTTCTTTTATTGTTTTTTTCGCCATAAGGATTCAGCGCGTTATCGCTCAACCAATCCAGCAGTGAACCTGTTGTGCTGTTTTTGACGGAATATGACATTTCATCGCTGCGCTGGTAAAAATAGTATTCAAAATAGCGCTTCATTGCTTCTGGCTGCAAAATATCCTGTCCGGCAAAATCGTGAAACACACGTTCGGCATAGGTTTTGCCTGCCTGAATATCAGGCAAGAATCGAGTGAAATCAGTTTCTTGCAGATTCAATACATAAACCTGCCCTTTACCTTCTTTCTCCCCATGCCGGTTACAACGTCCTGCCGCTTGGGCGATGCTGTCCAACCCGCCTAAAGTGCGAATCACACAAGCCATAGAAATATCCACACCTGCTTCAATGAGTTGGGTACTGATGCAAACAACGGGTTGTTTGTTTTCCAGACGAGCTTTGATGGTGTCAAAAATCGCTTTTCGGTGCGCCGCGCATTGGTTGGTGCTGAGATGGAATAAGGCTTCAGACGGTACGTTTTGCGCCTTGCAATATTGATAAAGCTCTTGCGCCCATTTTTTTGTATTGACAATAAATAGACAGCTTTGGGTCGTCTGAAACTGTTTCAGCAAAAATGTGCCTGCTTCTTCTACATTCCAGCCTCCCACTTTTTCGTTAAATTGGATTTCTACTCGGGATAACTCATCAAATAATTTATCCAAATCCTGATGTTTACCCATGATTTCAGCATCTTCTGACAGCCTTAATAAACCGCGTGAAGCAATGCTTTCCCTTTTATCTTCAGGGAAATTCCGCAAACCCGATTCACCGAGCAGAGGCTGCGTCGCCGTACACAAAACCGCCGTGCTTTTGCCAAATGTCGTCAGCCAATTCAATACGTTGCAAAATAAATGCACGCATTTCACGGGCAGTGTTTGGATTTCGTCAAAAATCAGCACCGCATTTGTCATCGGATGGATATGGCGTGCGCCGCGCGTGCCGCCGCCGAACCATGCGTCCAAAAACTGCACCATAGTGGTAAACACAATAGGTTTATCCCAGTTTTCGGACAATAATTTGTCCTGCCAACTTTGCTTTTCGGGTTCTAAATTGGAATGATGTTCTAAAACCCAATCTTCGCCGAAAATTTCGCGTACGGCTTGGGCATTTTGATCAATGATGGAAGTATAGGGAATGATGTAGATAATGCGATCAAGATTATGCTTTTGCGCATGATGGAGCGCATAACGCAAGCTAGCCAATGTTTTACCGCCACCGGTCGGCACGGTCAGTGTATAAATATCTTGAGAATCGTCCGCTTTTTTTAGGCAATCGTCTGAAATTTTGCGGCGGATTTCATCAATGGGATAACGGTTTTCAAAACCTGCTAATTTGGCTTCCAATTTATCAATTGCTGATTGCCAATCAGGTTTTTCCGTCAAGCGGCGGATTTCTTTTTGCGCTTCCCGTTCAAAATCCGAGCTATTGATACGGTCGGCATCAATCAGGCAACTGAATAGGAAACGGGTCAGACAGCCGAGATAAAATTCTTTGATTTTGTTATTGGTGGCTTGGTCAGAGAGAATCGGTTTCACTGCATTTAGCAGACTGCGAATCAGGTTTTCACCGGCCAATTCTTTCGCTTTTTGCTGAACGGCTTCATCGGCATTGTGCTCACATTCCACCAGATGCGTCAGTTCGTCGTCTTTTTCAAACCGCTTTTTCCAAATGGTATTACCTTCATCGTCCAAACAGTCAATTAAGCCTTCGCCGTGGTGTGATGCTATGCATAAACCCAGCATTTGTCCGAAAAATTCTCCGATGCCCTGTGCCGCACCGAATTTTCTCAATTCGCGGTAAACCCATTGCGCACCGGCGGTGGAATGATCCACTTTACTGCCGTTTGGCGTACTTTCTTCATCATCCAAATCAGGATTCAACAAACCTGTTTCATCATGGATATATTTTTGGAATTTGCGGGAATATTTACCGAAATCGTGCATGAGTCCGAGTAACTCGCCCACTGATTCTAAATTTAGTTTTCGAGCAAATATTTTTGCAAGTTCTGACGTTTCTACTAAATGAGTTTGAACAGATTGAGGACACTTATCAGTTTGACGAACATGTGCAATAAAAGTAAATTTCATGGCATACAATACTATTACTGTAACTTACCACCAATTATATACTTGCAAATATTCAACTGCAATATAATTTCTTAAATATATTTAAATTACATTTATCCTAACTAGAAATGCCGTCTGAAACTTTTTCAGACGGCATTGTCATTTATTAACCTTTATAACTTGCTTCTAATATCCTCCACTGCTTTCACTAATGCTTCGGAAAGCGAAGGATCAAAAGAAGAGTGGCCTGCTTGGACGATTCTCAATTCTGCTTCAGGGAAGGCTTGCGAGAGTTCCCACGCGCTTTGCATCGGGGTACATAGGTCGTAGCGGCCTTGGACGATGATGGTTGGGATATGGCGGATTTTGTCGATGTTTGCCAAGATAGCTTTATCGCCCTGCAGCCAGCCTTCGTTCACGAAGTAATGGTTTTCCATTCTTGCGATGGCAAGGGAAGCTTGCGGGTCTTCATCTACGTCTTTAGGTTCAAACTGAATAAGGTAGCTTTCCCAGTCTGCCCATGATTTAGCCGCTTTGAGGCGTGTGGCTTCATCTTCGCTGAACAGCATTTCATGGTAGGCTTGGATTAGGGCTTGGCGTTTGTTTTCGGCTACGGGGGCAATGAATTTTTGCCATTGAGCCGGATAAATTTGGCTGACGCCGCCTACTTCGTTCAACCATGCCATTTCAGACGGCCTGCACAGGAAAATACCGCGCAAAACTAAGCCGCTGACGCGCTCGGGATGGGTTTCGGCATAAGTCAGCGACAAGGTGCTGCCCCATGAGCCACCGAAAACCAGCCATTTTTGAATACCGAGCATTTCGCGTACTTTTTCAATATCGGCAACCAAATCCCATGTGGTGTTGTCTTCGATACAGGCATAGGGTTTGGAGCGTCCGCAACCGCGTTGGTCGATAATAACGATGCGGAAATGCTCTGGATTGAAAAAGCCTCGACAGGCAGGTGATGCCCCTGCTCCGGGGCCGCCATGCAGGAAAATCACGGGGTGGCCATCAGGATTGCCTGATTCTTCCCAGTAGATTTCGTGAATGTCGGATACGCGCAAAAGGCCGCTATTTCGTGGTTCTTGAATCGGATGCATAAGCTTTCTCCTTTGTCTGATGAATATGTTGATTGTAACACTTTGCCTTCTGATTTTTCAGACGGCCTACATAGGTTTATCGCCACAAATGGCGTAAAATAGCACTTTTTTGACAGGATTTTTTATGGCTGACAACAAACAAACACATGCGGCACCCGAAGGACAACTTTTATTGCGTACGGTAGCCATGCCGCGCGATACCAATCCTAATCAGGATATCTTCGGCGGCTGGATTATGTCGCAAATGGATCTGGGCGGCGGTATTTTAGCGGCAGAAATCGCACAGGGACGAATTGTAACCGTGGCCGTTCAAGAAATGAATTTCATCAGGCCGGTAAAGGTCGGCAACGTCGTGTGCTGCTACGGTCATTGCGTCCGCGTAGGCAATACTTCTTTGCAACTGAAAATCGAAGTGTGGGTGAAGACTTTGATGAACGATATGGTAACGGAAGACCGCCAACTGGTCACCGAAGCCGTATTCACTTACGTCGCCATCGATGCACAAGGCAATCCGCGCCCTATTCCTCGCGAAGGCAATGCAAAACTGGCTCATTTGTAAGTTTAAAAATCAAAACAAGGCCGTCTGAAACCTCAACGTTCAGACGGCCTTTTTTCATACAGAAGCAAAATGTAATAATATTTCTTTTGAGCTAAAGCAAGGTGAAGTATCTGTTTTTTAGGTTTAATTCAGGCTGATTGATAAGACAAAGACCGTACACCGGCTCCCTATAACACTACTCTACCGCGACAGTTTGTACCATCTTTAAAACAACGTTTCCTCCTCAACCTACTTTAAGGAACATCATGGCTTCGCGCGATTTATACCCACAGGAAATTTTACAGGTTGTTCTCGACAAAAGCTGCGCCAAAGCACAATCCAGCATCCCCACACTGGCAATCTTGAGCGTTTTGGCCGGTGGATACATCGGCTTCGGATATCTTGCCTATTTAAAAGTAGTCAGCGGCATTCCGCACGAATGGGGCGGAGTTGCGACTTTACTCGGCGCCGCCGTGTTCCCAATCGCTTTGATTTGTATCCTGCTTGGCGGCGGCGAGCTGGTAACCAGCAATATGATGATTATGTCTTTAGGCAGATTGGCCGGACGGATTTCCTCCAAAATGCTGCTACGCAACTGGGTTATCGTCTGCATGGGCAATTTGGTGGGCACACTGGCAATGGCGTTTTTCCTTGGATACTATGTCGGCATGATTGAAGGCAGCGTGGCAGAAAAAACCATTGTCGTGGCGGAAGCAAAAGTCCATATGGATTTCGGCCGTGCTTTCGTATCGGCAATAGCATGTAACTGGATGGTCTGCATGGGCGCGTGGCTGCATTTTGCCGCTAAAAACACAACCGGACGAATGCTGGCCATTTGGTTCCCCGTCATGATTTTCGTATTAAACGGCTTCCAACACCTTGTCGCCAATATGTTCGTTATCCCAGCCGGCATTTTGGCAGGCGCAAACATCACATGGGGGCAATTTTTCTTCAACATGATTCCCGTATTCCTGGGCAATGTCATCGGTGGCGCATCCTTTGTTGGCGCATCGTATCTTTATACTTATAGAGACACGCTGAAAGATAGTGCCGAATAGCCCTGCTTTAGAAACAACAAAACCTGCTTTTTTAAGCAGGTTTTGTTTCAGACGGCATTGGTATTAAGTTTTAAAATCCATTCGGACACATTATTCAGATAAATCATCCAAACGAAAAAAGAGCCGTTTTTAAAACGGCTCTTTCCAATTCTTTGGTCGGAGTGAAAGGATTCGAACCTTCGACCCCTTGCACCCCATGCAAGTGCGCTACCAGACTGCGCCACACTCCGACTCGATAAGCTGTGAATTTTAGTTTCAAACGCTGATTTTGACAAGTGCTTTTTAGAAAGGGAAATTTACTCGTTTGAAAACATTTGAATTATTTGTAAACAAAAAAAGCCGTCTGAAATCGTTCAGACGGCCTTTGATTATTCAGTCAAATATCAAGCTTCAACCGGAATAATACCGATTTTGGCCTGCCATTGTTTTGGCGCAATGGCGTGAACCGATTCGCCGTTGCTATCCACCGCAACGGTTACAGGCATGTCTTTGACTTCAAATTCGTAAATCGCTTCCATACCTAATTCTGGGAAAGCCAAGACTTTAGACGCTTTAATGGCTTTGGCAACCAGATATGCTGCGCCGCCGACAGCCATCAGGTAAACAGCTTTGTTATCAGCAATGGCTTGGCAAGTTGCTGCGCCGCGTTCGGATTTACCGATCATACCCAAGAGGCCGGTTTGTTCCAGCATTTGGCGGGTGAATTTATCCATACGGGTGGAAGTAGTCGGACCGGCCGGACCAACAACTTCGTCACGGACTGGATCAACCGGGCCGACGTAGTAAATCAGTTTGTTGGTGAAATCTACCGGCAATTCTTCGCCTTTGTTGAGCATATCAACCAAACGTTTGTGCGCGGCATCGCGACCGGTCAGGATTTTACCGTTCAGCAACAATACGTCGCCGGTTTTCCATGTGGCCACTTCTTCTTTGGTCAGATTGTTGACATCGACACGTTTGCCGTTGTCCGGGCTGTAAGTCAGATCCGGCCAGTCTTCCAAAGATGGTGCTTCCAGTTTGGCCGGGCCTGAGCCGTCCAATTCAAATTCGATGTGGCGGGTTGCCGCGCAGTTTGGAATCATGGCAATCGGTTTGGAAGCCGCGTGGGTTGGGTAGTCAAGGATTTTGACATCCAGCACGGTGCTCAAACCGCCCAAACCTTGTGCGCCGATACCCAAGGCATTTACTTTTTTGTAGAGTTCCAAGCGCAGGGCTTCAGTTGTAGACAATTCTGCACCGGAATCGGCTTTTTCTTTGAGTTCCTGAATATCGATATGGCTCATCAGGCTTTCTTTGGCCATCAACACTGCTTTTTCAGGCGTACCGCCGATGCCGATACCCAAAATACCCGGAGGACACCAGCCGGCACCCATTTGAGGAACGGTTTTCAAGACCCAATCAACGATATTGTCTGAAGGGTTGAGCATGGCAACTTTGGTTTTGTTTTCAGAACCGCCGCCTTTGGCTGCGCAAGTGACTTCGACTTTGTCGCCTTTTACGATTTCCATATGTACAACGGCAGGGGTGTTGTCTTTGGTATTTTGACGTTTACCAGCCGGATCGGCCAATACAGAGGCGCGCAGTTTGTTGTCAGGATAGGTGTATGCACGGCGTACGCCTTCGTTAACCATTTCCTGTACGCTCATCTCGGCATCCCACTGTACATCCATGCCCACTTTCAAGAATACGGTCGCAATACCGGTATCCTGACAAATCGGACGATGGCCTTCAGCACACATACGGCTATTGACCAAAATCTGCGCCATCGCATCTTTGGCGGCAGGGTTTTCTTCTTTTTGATAAGCCTTATACAAAGCCTGAATGTAGTCTTTAGGATGGTAATAGCTGATGAATTGGAAAGCATCGAAAATACTTTGGATAAAGTCTTCTTGCTTGATGACGGTCATGATTGTGTTCCTTTTCGGAGTCATGGTAGGGAGGGTTTGTTTATTTCTTAAGAGACCGATTTTTTCAGACGGCCTTCAATAGTGTAATAGTGCTTTCAAATGAATGACCCAGACAATATCATTTTCATACCTTATTGATTTAAATAGAATTTAATATCGCATTAAATCACTTGGTTATTGATAATATATATCCACTGACCATTCACTTACACAGAAATAAAATTACATTATTTTTAAATGATATTCTAATTACAAGTCCGTCTGAAAATGTTTGCCTTAAGTATCTGAGAAAGAAATTTAGTAGCTTGTATTTAAAAGGAAACCACCTAAATTTCAGACGGCCTTTCTTATTTTCCAACACGATACACAATTGTAAAATCTGTGTCATTTTCTCCCTCAATCTTCTTGACTGATATCAAACTCATTTAATTTTCTGAAATTTTATAACAATCTTTTCACTTACTTACCTATCAGAATATTATTCAATATATACAACAATCTATGTAAAATTGTCTAACATATAATAATGATTTTTACTAGTAAATATACGAATATTTTAAAATTTATAATAAAAAAGTAATTTTATTTTACCTTTAAAATCAAATTGTTGTAATAAATTTGTCTAAATAATAGGCATATTTTGTTTGCAATCCTCCTTCTATAAAACCTTAGGTTACCCCTATCATCAAAACCACTAAATTCTGATACACTTCGACTCATAAAGATAAACATTGATTTTAAAAGAATTTCCGAGTAAATCACTTGGATATTTTCCTCATACGCAATAAATGTAATAAAAATACAATTAATCAAATTACCCACTATTCCAACTTCCAATTTCACAGGAACAAACCATGAGTGAAAATTTGTTAACCCTGACCATAGACGGCCATGAAGTCAAAGCTTCCGCCGACTCGTCAATCATCCAAGCCTATGCCCGTTCAGGCAATGCAATTACTGCCAATGTCGGCTGTATGGGTCAAGGCGTATGCGGTTCCTGCCGCTGTATGATTCGTAAAGAAGGCGAGCGCGAAGTCACCACTGCACTGGCATGCGAAACCAAAGTTGAAGAAGGCATGCAAGTCAGCTTCTTGGACTACTTTATTCCGGAGCACATCCAATATTACGACGTCGGCGAGATTGGTGATGGCTGGAACTGGTTGGACGATACCGCCAAAGCCTTCCCTGAAGCGCAAAATTGCCGTCATTGCGGCGGCTGTAATCGAGCCTGTCCTAAAGGTTTGCAAGTGGAAAACGGCGTAGCGCAGGTAGTTTCCGGCGATTTCAGTGCGGCTGCGCTGACCTTTGACCAATGCGTGATGTGCAACCTCTGCACCCTCTCCTGCCCTGAACACATCCGTCCGAACCACTTGGGCTTGTTCGCCCGCCGTATGAAAGCGGCGCGCACATTGCGTCCTGTGGATTTGATGCGCCGCCTGCGCGAAATCGACAGCGGCAAAATGAAAGTCGAATTTGAAGAGGAGTCAGTGTAATGGTTAACAAAATCCAAGGCATAGACTACGAAACTGCCCTTGCCAACCTGCGTGCGTCCTCATTGGAGCTGCGCGGCGATTTACCTGAAAAAAACGAATTACTGAGCCAATTTCACCCTGACTATCAGGCAAATGCACGTGTGAAACTGCCTATCGGCCCAAACCAAGGCGATTACTGCCATCCTGATTTGGCCAAACTCTTAATCAGTCAGCCTCTGATTGACGACTATAATTTATCAGGCGCAGAACACTTGAACACCGACGTATTGGTAATTGGTGGCGGCGGAGCGGGCGCGGCAGCGGCATTGTCTGCCACTGAAGCCGGAGCACGCGTCATCATGGCGAACAAACTGCGTATCGGCGACAGTAATACCGTGATGGCCGAAGGCGGCATTCAAGCTGCGGTCGGCGCGGAAGACAGCCTGCAACAACACTTTGACGATACCATCAAAGGCGGCCACAACGCAGGCAAAAAAGAATTGGTGGCGCAAATGGTTACCGACGCGCCGTCCGCCATCCGCTGGCTGATCGGTTTGGGCATGACTTTCGACCTTGCCAAAGGCGCGGACAGCAACGGCATGTTGAGCCGCAAACGCGCAGGTGGTACAACCGTACCGCGTATTTTGAGCTACCGCGACTTTACCGGCCTCGAAATGATGCGCGTACTGCGCGAGGCAGTCGAGCTCGACGAAAACATCACACAGCTCAACCGCCACCCCGCCATCGAATTATTGTCGGACGAACACGGCCGCTGCGTCGGCGCGATTTTGTACGATTTGGAAAAACGCTCTTTGGTATTGGTTCACGCCAAAGCCGTGGTATTGGCAACCGGCGGCAGCGGACGCCTGCATTTGCAAGGTTTCGCCACTTCCAACCACTATGGCGCGACTGCAGACGGCCTGGTAATGGCTTACCGTATCGGCGCCAAACTGCGCGATGTCGATTCTTTCCAATACCACCCAACCGGCGTCGCCCACCCTCCACACTTGGCAGGCGCGCTGATTTCCGAAGCAGTGCGCTCTGCAGGCACCAAGCTGGTCAACGGTTTGGGCGAACGTTTCGTTGACGAATTGCAACCGCGCGACGTTGTTGCCGCTGCGATTCTGCGTGAATGCCGCGAAGGCCGCGGCGTGGTACGAGACGGTCAAGTCGGCGTGTTCCTCGACACCCCGCGCCTGATTGCTAACGACCCTGACGTATTAAACCGTTTGGTAACACTCGGCCACGTTGCCCATAAATGCGGCATCGACCCTGCCGTTGAGCCGGTCATGATTCATCCGACCCTGCACTATCAAAACGGCGGTATCGAAATCAACGGCGATGGCGCAACCTGCGTTGAAGGTCTCTATTGCGCCGGCGAAGTAACCGGCGGTATTCACGGCCGCAACCGCCTGATGGGCAATGCGCTTTTGGACATCATCAGCTTCGGCCGCCGCGCGGGTAAAGCCGCCGCCGGTTGCGGCCTGCCTCTGAAAAAAGTACGCGGCGGTGTCGGACACGTCCACGACCTGCAACGCGAAATGACCCGCGCCGGTCTGACCAGCGACATCAAAGCCCCCGTTTTATATCCCGACTACGGCAAATTCGATTTGCGCGAACACGCCGGTTTGCAGGAGCAACAATCATGAACCAAGCCAATCAAAACTTACTGCATCCTTCCCGCCAAGTCGGCGCAGATTTAGCCGCTTGGCGCAAAGTCGGCGGTGGCGAAGGCCTGCTGGCTGCGCTTGCCGATCCACAAAGCATTGTTTCCAAACTGCAAGATGCCAATCTTTGCGGTATGGGCGGTGCAGGTTTCCCGACTTGGCGCAAATGGGAGGCCGCCGTTGCCGCCCAAAGCAAAAATGGCGACAAATACGTCGTCTGCAATGCCAACGAAGACGAACCAGGTACATTCAAAGACCGCGTTTTGCTGGCAAAAACGCCGCACCAAGTCATCGAAGGCGTCCTGATTGCCGCTGTTGCCTGCCGCGCCAACAAAGCGATTTTGTACATCAACCCGCATCAAACCGAATCCATCGCCTCCATCACACCGGCCATCGAGCAATGGAAAAACAGTGATTTGTTTATCCGCATCGAAAACTACTTGGGCAAACCTTTGGATTTGCAGCTGGTTGAAACTTCTGGCCGTTATATCGGCGGCGAAGAAACCGCTGTGATTTCATGGCTGGAAGGCGGTTTCCCCTTCCCTCGCCGCAAACCGCCTTTCCCAGCCGAAAGCGGTGTTAACGGTGAACCGACCCTAATCAACAACACCGAAACCTTCGCCAATATTCCGCAAATCCTTGCCAAAGGTGCGGAATGGTACAAATCGCTGGGTTTGGGCGATGCCGCAGGTACGAAACTCTACTCGCTCTCCGGCGACGTATTGAACCCGGGCCTGTACGAGCTGCCGATGGGTACAACGCTGAAATCACTGATTTTCGATCACGGCGGCGGTATGCTTGAAGGCCGCACGTTTAAAGCCGTCTTCACTGGTGGTCCATCAAACACGCTTCTGACTGCCAAAGATTTGGATGTGCCATTGGACTTCGTTTCCGTGCGCGAACGCAAATCCAGCCTCGGTACGGGTGCGATGATTGTGATTTCCGAAGGCACGAGTGTGGTGCGTAAAGTCTCTGAATATGTGGAGTTTTTTGCTGCCAACTCATGCGGACAATGCCCGCCGTGCAAAGGCGGCACGTTCCAACTTTCCCGCCTGCTCAACCGCGTGGACACCGGCATCGGCACTTCAGACGACCTGCGCGCCCTGCAAAGCCTGTGCCAACTGCTACCCCGAAGCGGCCGCTGCGGCCTGATTGACGGCGCGGTAACGGTTCTGCAAAGCTCGCTGCGTACCTTCCCTGAAGAGTACGGCCTGCCGGCAGAACAGGAGTAAATCGGTATTGTTTTCAGACGGCCTGTTACTGTAAAGGCCGTCTGAAAAACGATACCCGCCCCCCTTTCTCTTCTTTCCAAGATAGAAAAGAAACCCATTAAGAAAAATACCTTCCGAACCTACCAAAATACGTTCAGACGGCCTTAAGCAATACTCAGGCCGTCTGAAAACTGATTTCCCAATTCTTTAATCCTCAAATTAGGAGATTCAACATGGGCTTCAAGCCAATTCCTGCTGCGGTCGCACTTGTGCTGACGCTGCTTATCTGGTTCGTTATCCCCGTTCCTCAAGGCGTATCGCCTGACGCATGGCATCTTTTGGCATTGTTCGTCGGCATTATTGCCGGCATCATCGGTAAAGCCATGCCTATCGGCGCAATGGCGATTTTGGGTATTACCTTGGTTGCACTGACCGGCGTGACCAACGAAAAAGCCGCCGATGCAACCAAAGACGCTTTGAGCAGCCTCAACAACTCGCTCATCTGGATGATCGGTATCGCCATCATCATTTCACGCGGCCTGTTGAAAACCGGCTTGGGTATGCGTATCGGCTACCTTTTGATTTCCCTCTTCGGCAAACGCACGCTGGGCGTGGGTTACAGCCTGGCGCTGGCCGACTTGGTCATCGGTCCGGTAACGCCGAGTAATACTGCACGCGGCGGTGCCATCGTGCATCCGATTATGAAATCCATTGCCTTGAGCTTCGACTCCGACCCAGAAAAAGGGACGGAAGGCAAAATCGGCAAATACCTTTCACTGGTCAACTTCCACTCCAATGTGATTACTTGTCTGATTTTTATCACCGCCACCGCACCTAATCCGCTGGTAGTCGAATTGGTTGCCAAAGCCACCAATTCGGAGATCCAACTCTCTTGGGGTACTTGGTTCTTGGCAATGGTCGTACCCGGCCTGATTGCTATGCTGCTGATGCCGCTAGTACTGTATTTCCTGTATCCGCCTGAAATCAAACAAACCCCTAACGCCACTGCATTGGCAAAAGAGCATTTGGCTGCCATGGGGCCGATGAAGCGTGAAGAAAAAATCATGCTGGGTATTTTCTTAGTTCTGCTGCTGTTGTGGGCGGGTATTCCTGAAATGCTGTTTGGCGTGAAAGTGGACGCTACCGCCACCACTTTCCTCGGCTTGAGCCTGTGCCTGTTGACCGGCGTACTGACTTGGGACGACGCGCTGAAAGAAAAAAGCGCGTGGGATACCATCGTCTGGTTTGCGGCCTTGGTTATGATGGCAAACTTCCTCAACAAACTGGGCCTCATCAGCTGGTTGTCCGACTCCATGCAAAGCGGTATCGCCCACATGGGCTTGGGTTGGGAAGCCGGTTGCGCCCTGTTGATGTTGGCCTACCTCTACGCCCACTACGTTTTCGCCAGCGGTACGGCACACGTTACCGCCATGTTCGGCGCATTCTACGGCGCAGGCTTGGCCTTGGGCGCACCACCGATGCTGTTTGCCCTGATTATGGCAGCCGCTACCGGCATCATGATGTCACTGACTCACTACGCCACCGGTTCTGCACCTGTCATTTACGGTTCGAACTACGTCAACATGACCGAATGGTGGAAAGCCGGCTTCATCATGAGCGTGGTCGAAATCCTGATTTTCAGCACTGTAGGCATCTTGTGGTGGAAAGCCTTGGGCTATTGGTAACTCTTTAGCCGATTGAAAAATCAGGCCGTCTGAAACTCCAATTTCAGACGGCCTTTTGTTACAATTTCACTTTTACCGAACACACTCGATTACCGTGAAAATACTCATTCTCGGCAGCGGCCAAGTCGGCTCGACCGTCGCCCAAAACCTCGCCTCTGTTCCCAGCAACGACGTTACCATCATCGACATCGACGAAAAAGCGCTCAACCGCATCAGCAGTCGCCTCGATGTCCAAACCATCGTCGGCAACGGCGCATCGCCCTTTACCCTCGAACAGGCAGGCGCGGCAGACTCCGACCTCCTGCTTGCCCTGACACGCAGCGACGAAACCAACATTGTCGCCTCCAAAATCGCCGCCGACCTATTCAACATCCCCAGCCGCATCGCACGCGTGCGCTCAAGCGAATACCTCGAATATCCGGTTGCCGGCAGCGACAACCCCGAAGAAGGCAGCCTCAACATCTTCGGCATTACCGAAACCATCAGCCCCGAACAACTGGTTACCGAACAACTTGTCGGCCTGCTCAACTACACCAGCTCATTGCAGGTACTCAGTTTTGCCAACGATAAAGTGCGCATGGTGATTGTTCAGGCGCGCAAAGGCGGTTTGCTGATCGGCCGTGAAATTGCCGACATCAACCAACACCTGCTCGAAGGCGTGGACTGCCAAATCTGCGCCATCTACCGCAACAACCGCCTGATCGTCCCTACGCCGCAAACCGTCATCATCGAAGGCGATGAAGTCCTGTTTGCCGCCGACATCAACAGCGTGGAAGCCATCATGCGCGAACTGCGCCCCAAAGAAGCGCGTACCCGCCGCATCATGATTGCCGGCGGCGGCAACATCGGCTACCGCCTCGCTAAGCAGCTCGAATCCAAATACGACATCAAAATCATCGAATACAAACCCCACCGCGCCGAATGGCTGGCCGAGAATCTGGACAACACCCTCGTCCTGCAAGGTTCCGCCACCGACGAAACCCTGCTGGACGAAGAATACATCGACGAAATCGACGTCTTCTGCGCGCTGACCAACGATGACGAAAACAACATCATGTCCAGTCTGTTGGCGAAAAACCTTGGTGCCAAACGCGTAATCACCATCGTCAACCGCTCAAGCTACGTCGATTTGCTCGAAGGCAACAAAATCGATATTGTTGTTTCCCCCCATCTGATTACCATCGGCTCCATCCTCGCCCACATCCGCCGAGGCGACATCGTTGCCGTCCACCCTCTGCGCCGCGGCACGGCCGAAGCCATCGAAGTGGTGGTACATGGCGACAAAAACACTTCCGCCATCGTCGGCCGCCGCATCAGCGGCATCAAATGGCCGAGCGACTGCTACATCGCCGCCATCGTCCGCGGCGCAACCGGCGAGGTCATCATGGGACACCACACCGAAACCATCCTCCAAGACGGCGACCACATTATCTTCTTCGTCTCACGCCGCCGCGTCCTGCCAGAGTTGGAAAAACTCATTCAAGTCAAAATGGGCTTTTTCGGTTAAGCCTAAAATTCATCCTCTTGAAGACATTAAAAGGCCGTCTGAAAACCTTTTCAGATGGCCTTTATTCTTGTTTTATTTACTCTTTGGCAACGCTGTTTTTACGGCCAAACCAAACAAAACCAATCACGCCCAATACAATCATCGGCACGCTCAACCATTGACCCATGGATAAACCCAAGGTTAGCAGGCCGAGATAGTCGTCAGGCTGGCGGGCAAATTCGGCGATAAAGCGGAACAATCCGTAACCGCCCAAGAACAATGCTGCCGTTTGTCCGACCGGACGTGGTTTTTTCGAGAAAATCCAAACAATGACAAACAGGCAAATGCCTTCAAGGGCAAACTGGTAAAGCTGAGACGGATGGCGCGGCAGCATGCCGTATTGTTGCAGCCATTCGGCCCACAAAGGATTGTGCGCCGCGGCTTCCGCATCTTCGTAACGCGCTTGAGGGAAACCCATCGCCCAGAAAGCATTGAGTTCGGTCACGCGTCCCCAAAGTTCGCCGTTGATAAAGTTGCCGATACGGCCGGAAGCCAAGCCCAGCGGTACGAGCGGTGCAACGGTATCCATCAATTTTAAAATGCTGATGTTGTGCTTGCGGCCAAACAGCCACATGGCAATGACCACACCCAAAAAACCGCCGTGAAACGACATGCCGCCTTCCCACACTTTGAAAATATCCAACGGGTTGGCAAGATAATCGGAAAATTTATAAAACAAAACGTAGCCGATACGGCCGCCCAAGATGACGCCCAAGATACCCCAAGTCAGGAAATCGTCGAGTGTTTCTTTAGTAAACACAGAATTGCCCTGCGCGATACGACGGCGGCCCAAAATCGTAAACAGGATAAAGCCGACGATATAGCTCAAGGCATACCAGCGGATGGCAAGCGGGCCGATGCTGATCAGCACCGGATCAAACTGGGGATGTATCATCATAATGTGTATTCCTTATCTCAAAGGCCGTCTGAAAGCCTGAACTTTCAGACGGCCTGTATGCAGTGTCGGACGGTTTAACGCAAATCGCCAACCACATTCAAAATAGCAGACAACATGGCCTCGCCCAAGCGCAGCGAGCGTTGGCCGTTCCAGCCGAAATCGTCGTCCGGCAGGTTGGCATTGTCTTTAAACGGCATTTCCAAAGTATAAGCAAGGCAGTTGAAATGATTGCCGACCCAGTTGGTCGCCAAAGTCATGTTTGCCTGACCCGGCGCATCTTTGTCATAGCCGTAATCGTCTTGGAAATCGGGGCTGGCATTGAGCAGCGCAAGTTTGAATTGTTCTTCCAAGGCTTCAATGCGCTCGTTGTAGTTCGGCACGCCTTCGGTACCGGCCACAAAGACAAACGGCAGACCTTCATCGCCGTGAATATCCAAGAACAAATCCACGCCGGTTTCCATCATTTTTTCGCGGACGGTAAAAACTTCGGGGCTTCGCTCCAAAGTCGGGTTTTCCCATTCGCGGTTGAGATTGGCGCCGGCGGCATTGGTGCGCAGGTTGCCCAATACCGAGCCGTCCGGATTCATATTCGGCACAATGTAGAAAGTCGCACGGTCAAGCAGCATGCGCGCGGTCGGATCTTGCGGATCAAGCAGACGACCCAGCAAACCTTCGACAAACCATTCCGCCATGGTTTCGCCCGGATGTTGACGGGCGATAATCCAGACTTTCATGTCGCTTTCGACTTGGTTGCCGATGGTCAACAGATTAATATCGCGGCCTTGAACAGTGCTGCCCAAGTCGTCGATACGGCACAAGCCGCTACCCTGCGCATCGCCCAAAAGGTTCAAATGCTGCTCGTTGGAATAAGGCTCGAAATAAGCGTAGTAAACGCTGTTGGACAAAGGCGTATGGTTGATGGTCAACACGCCGTTTTCATAGCTGGTCGGCACGCGGAACCAATTTTGGCGGTCGTAAGAAGCGCAAGCCTGATAGTCCTCCCAGCCCAAAGGATACGCAGCGTCCGCCGCATTTTCAAAATGCATCACGCAGTTTTGATAGGCCGCACCCTGCAAACGGAAGTAAAACCATTGGGCAAACTCCGAAGCATTGTCGGGACGCAGGGCGAGACGGATATCGGCAGGGTTGCTCAAGTCTTTGACAACGACCGAACCGGCATCGAATTGGGTGCTGATTTTCATCATGGGTATCCTTAGTAATCGGCAAAGAGGCCGAAGCAAACCGTCATTTTACCGTTTGCATGAGGCTGGTTTCAACCATTTAACTGATTTAACAGGATTTCAAGCGCTTGGAAATATTGTTTCAGACGGCCTTTGGGATTAAGATAAAGGCCGAAATCATGAAACAAGGTTGAAACCATGACTCAGCAACAATCTGTCTCCTCTGCGATCAAAGCGCGCGTCCTTGCCGAATCTTTACCTTATATCCGCCGTTTTTCCGGCTCCATCATCGTCATCAAATACGGCGGCAACGCCATGACCGAGTCGGCCTTAAAAGAGGGCTTCGCACGCGATGTCGTCCTGCTCAAACTGATCGGCCTGCATCCCGTCATCGTTCACGGCGGTGGCCCGCAAATCAATGAAATGCTGGAAAAAGTCGGCAAAAAAGGAGAATTTGTTCAAGGCATGCGCGTCACCGACAGCGAAACCATGGACATCGTAGAAATGGTTTTGGGCGGACACGTCAATAAAGAAATCGTTTCCATGATTACCTCCTTCGGCGGTCGCGCCGTCGGCATTACCGGCCGGGACAACCACTTCATCAAAGCGGAAAAACTCCTGATCGACACGCCCGAGCAAAAAGGCGTGGACATCGGCCAAGTCGGCACAGTGGCCGACATCGATACCCGTTTGGTGGAAGGCTTGGTCGAGCGCGGCTGCATTCCGGTCATCGCACCCATCGGCGTAGGCCAAAACGGCGAAGCGTTCAACATCAATGCCGACTTGGTTGCCGGCAAACTGGCGGAAAAACTTCAAGCCGAAAAACTGCTGATGATGACCAATATCCCCGGCGTACTGGATAAAGAAGGCAAATTATTGACCACTCTGACACCAAGCCGCATTGACGAACTGATTGAAGACGGCACGCTGTACGGCGGCATGCTGCCTAAAATTGCCTCCGCCGTCGAAGCCGCCAAAAGCGGCGTCAAAGCCACGCACATCATAGACGGCCGCGTTCCCAACGCCCTGCTCTTGGAGGTGCTGACCGATGACGGTGTAGGTTCGATGATTTTAGGCAAGGGCTAATCTGGTTTTCAGACGGCCTTATGCCTGATTTAATCAGCTTTTCACCCTAAAAAGGGGAAAAAATGTTACACTATACGACTTACTGTTTGTTTAAACGATATTGACGTGAAACAAACTTACAGTCGGTTTCATACCGACACCGATGCCATGCCCGGCAAAGACGGTATAATGTCTGCATTCATCAGACTTCGGCAATCATCCTCAAGGCCGTCTGAAGCATAACAAAGCTACTTTTCTTTTACCATCCTATTTTGGAGATATTCATGAGCGCAATCGTTGATATTTTTGCACGCGAAATCTTAGACTCTCGCGGCAACCCTACTGTAGAGTGTGACGTATTGTTGGAATCCGGCGTTATGGGCCGTGCAGCCGTACCAAGCGGCGCATCAACCGGTCAAAAAGAAGCTTTGGAACTGCGTGACGGCGACAAATCCCGTTACTTGGGCAAAGGCGTATTGAAAGCCGTTGACCACGTTAACAACCAAATCGCGCAAGCCCTCATCGGCATCGATGCCAGCGAGCAATCTTATATCGACCAAATCATGATCGAATTGGACGGTACTGAAAACAAAGGCAACTTGGGCGCCAACGCCACTTTGGCCGTTTCTATGGCCGTAGCACGCGCGGCCGCTGAAGATGCAGGCCTGCCGCTGTACCGTTACTTGGGTGGCGCAGGCCCAATGGCTCTGCCGGTTCCAATGATGAACGTTATCAACGGCGGCGAACACGCCAACAACAGCCTGAACATCCAAGAATTCATGATCATGCCTGTCGGCGCAAAATCTTTCCGCGAAGCCCTGCGTTGCGGTGCCGAAATTTTCCACGCGCTGAAAAAACTGTGCGATAGCAAAGGCTTCCCAACTACCGTCGGCGACGAAGGTGGTTTCGCACCCAACCTGAACAGTCACAAAGAAGCCCTACAATTGATGGTGGAAGCCACCGAAGCCGCCGGCTACAAAGCAGGCGAAGACGTATTGTTCGCCCTGGACTGCGCATCCAGCGAATTCTACAAAGACGGCCAATACCACCTGGAAGCCGAAGGCCGCTCCTACACCAGCGCAGAATTTGCCGAATACCTGGAAGGCCTGGTTAACGAATTCCCAATCATTTCCATCGAAGACGGCATGGACGAAAACGACTGGGAAGGCTGGAAACTGCTGACCGAAAAATTGGGCAAAAAAGTTCAATTGGTCGGCGACGACTTGTTCGTAACCAATCCAAAAATCTTGGCCGAAGGCATCGAAAAAGGCGTGGCAAACGCATTGCTGGTCAAAGTCAACCAAATCGGTACATTGAGCGAAACCCTGCAAGCCGTCGACTTGGCCAAACGCAACCGCTACGCCAGCGTAATGAGCCACCGTTCTGGCGAAACTGAAGACAGCACCATTGCCGACTTGGCAGTTGCCACCAACTGTATGCAAATCAAAACCGGCTCCCTGTCCCGCTCCGACCGCATGGCGAAATACAACCAATTGCTGCGCATTGAAGAAGAATTGGCCGAAGCCGCCTACTACCCCGGCAAAGCCGCATTCTACCAACTGGGCAAATAAGCAAAATATAGGATATTGATTGTATGAAGTGGGTGACTTTTGTTTTAACCTTCGCACTGTTGTGCTGTCAGTACAGCCTTTGGTTTGGCAAAGGCAGCGTCGGGCATACGGAAGAATTGCAGGAGCAGCTCGTCCGTCAGGAGGAAAAAAACCAAACGCTCACTTTACGCAACAATTTCCTCAATGCGGAAGTTGAAGACTTGGCACACGGACAAGAGGCCATCGCCGAAATTGCCCGCGTCGAATTGGGTTATGTCCAAGACGGCGAAGTATATTACCGAATCATCGACCGCCGCTAAACCCTGTCAAAAAAGGCCGTCTGAAAACACACTTTTCAGACGGCCTTTTTTATCGCAATCGCTATATAATCACATATCCCAAAATCAAATTATACCCATCATGTATGACGTAAACACCCACGATGTCCGCCGATTTTTTGCCCACGTCTGGCAACACAGGCTCGCACCGCTCCAATTGGACGGCCTGCAACAAAAAGCCTTACGCATTATCGAAGCCCATCCCGAATACGGACACTATCTCGAAGACATCGAGCAATATTTAGATAAAGAATGGCTGCCCGAAGACGGCGAAAGCAACCCATTCCTGCATATGTCGCTACACCTTTCCCTCCAAGAGCAAAGCGCCATCGACCAACCGCCGGGCATCCGTGCCATCCACCAACAACTTTGCGCCCGTTACAACGGCGACTGGGTCAAAGCCGAACACGACATGATGGAAGCCTTGGCAGAAACCATCTGGGAAGCACAACGCTACGGACGGGGCCTTGACGTCAACGCCTACATGACCCGCTTGCGGAAATTGGTCGGCTTAGGCCAAGAAGAAAACGCCCGCCTCAATCCCCATGAAGTCGGCCTAATGGATACAAAGTAACTTCTTTTCAGACGGCCTCATCCCATACAAATCCTTACACTCACCAAAGCCAACGTTTCCATCTTTCATGCTAAATTACTTTTTTGAAATCCCCTTATAAGGAAACCAAAATGCTCCGCCCAACCCTTACCGCCCTACTGCTAGCCGCCTCCTTGCCTGTAGCAGCCGAAAGTCTCAACTACAACATCGTTGAATTTTCCGAATCCGCCAACATGGAGGTACCGCGGGACACCATGACCGCGTATTTCAGCGTCAATGCAGAAGGCAAAGACCGTCAAACCGTCAACCAAGCCTTCATGAAGAAATTCAACCAGTTCAACAAAATCTCCCAAAACAGCAAATTTAAAGCCGAACTGATGGAACGCAACGCCTCCCCACGCTATCAATACACCAATGGCAAACGTACCCAAACCGGCTGGGAAGAACACGCCTACTTCAAAGTAGAAAGCAAAGACTTTGAAGCACTCAACCGCCTGATTGCCGACAGCATCAATATCGCCGTTTTGGAAAGTTCCTCATTTTCCGTATCCAAAGAAAAACGCGAAGAAACCGTCGACCAACTGAGTAAAGCCGTCATCCTGCGCTTCAAAGACCGCGCCCAAAACCTCGCCCAAACACTCGGCTTCTCCAGCTACAAAATCGTCAAACTCAACTTGGGTCATATCGGCAACCGCCAAGTCGGCGGCGACTTTGCACACGCCAAAATGCTGCGTGCAATCCCCGCCGCAGAAGTGGCTGCAGGAATAGAAGATGGCGTACCGGCTTCTCCGGGTTCGGAAGAAATCAGCCTGACCGTCAACGGCTCGGTACAAATGTAGGATTTTCTTTTAAATCATTTTAAAGGCCGTCTGAAGTCTATTTTTCAGACGGCCTTTTATTATCTCGTCATTAGAACGGAATATCGTCGTCGATATCTTCAACCGGAGCGGTCGGTTGTGCCGGTGCAGGACGACGGGCCGGGGCGGCCGGGGGTTCTTGCGCCGGGGCAGATTGGTATTGCTGTTGTGGCGCTTGTTGGTAGCTGCTTTGGCTTGAATGACCGCCTTGGTTATAGCCGTCATCGTATGGTGCGCCGCCGCTGTTGTCGTTGCGGCTGCCGAGCATTTTCATCTCATTGGCGATGATGTCGTAAGCGGTGCGTTCGATGCCGTCTTTGCCTTGGTATTTACGGCTTTGGATACGGCCTTCCAGGTACACTTGGCTGCCTTTACGCAGGTATTGGCCGGCGATTTCGGCGAGTTTGCGGTACATGGTGATGTTGTGCCATTCGGTACGTTCTACGCGTTGGCCGTTGCGGTCGTTCCAAGTTTCGCTGGTGGCAACGCTGAAATTACAGACGGCCTCGCCGTTGGGCATATAGCGGACTTCCGGGTCGCGGCCGAGACGGCCGATGAGGATAACTTTATTCAATGACATTTTACACTCCTGTGATGATTTTTTCGGCGGCCTCTTGGTCGAATCCTTTTTGCAAGGCCTTGATATAAATGGTTTGTTTGTCTGCGCTGAAGCTGATGCTTTCGACGCCTTCAATTTCGGTCAGTTTTTGGTAGAGCAAATCCGGATTTTGTTGCCATTCGGCGTTAAGCGGATAGCTGAGGTTTTTGACGGGTTTCGGTGCCGGTAAGATGAGTGCCAATACCAGCCACAGCAGCATCAATACGCTACAAAAGGTAAAAACGCCTGAAAACCCATATTTTTGGAACAATAAGCCACCGGTCGCGCCACCGACAAACAAGCCGACCGACTGTAATGTGTTATACACGCCCATCGCCGTTCCTTTCAAATCGGACGGGGCGATTTTCGATACCATAGACGGCAGGCTGGCTTCCAATACATTGAAACCAATAAAATAAACAATCAAATAAGCGGTAATCAACCATATCGAGTGCATGCCAAACAGCAAGCCGATTTGTGCCGCCGCGATGCAGACGATACCGAGAATAAACACTTGCTTAAGCTTGTTGCGTGTTTCGCCGACGATAATCAGCGGCACCATAATAATCAGGCCGGTAATGGTTGACGGCAGATAGACTTGCCAGTGATGGATTTTTTCCAAACCCAACTGCGTCATGGCAAACGGCAATGCGGTAAATAATGCCATTTGCGCCGCATGCAAGGCAAAAATGCCGAAATCGAGATTGAGCAGCTGGCGGTTTTTCAATACTTCGCCCATACGTGAAGGCTGCGCCTGTGTATCTTCGTGCAATTTTGACTCTTCCGGCTCTGGCGTCATCCACGCAACCACGCCGATACTGATTACCGTCAGGATACCGGTCAGCGCGAACAGGCCGGATACGCCGATAAAGCTGGCAATCATCGGGGCAAGCACCAGGCTGACGGAGAAGGTCAAGCCTATGCTCAGGCCGATCATCGCCATCGCACGCGTCCGCACTTCGCTACGGGTTAAATCCGCCAGCAAAGCGGTTACCGCCGCGCTGACGGCACCCGCGCCTTGAATGGCACGCGCGGCGACCAACATTTGCAGGCTGTCGGCAACTGCGGCCAAAAAACTACCGGCGGCAAACACAATCAAGCCGATATAAATCACTTTTTTACGGCCGAACTTGTCGGAAGCGATGCCCAATGGCAGCTGCAACAAGGCCTGTGTCAGCCCGTAAATGCCCATTGCCATACCGACCAATGCTTTATTATCTTCCGCACCGGGCAACGAAGCGGCATACATTGCCAAAACAGGCAGCACCAAAAACATCCCCAGCATACGCAGTGCGTAAACGCCTGAGAGTGTGGTACTGGCACGCCATTCGTGCGGAAACATTTGAATGCGGTTATCTCTTGCCATAAATAATGTTTCAGACGGCCTTAAATTTGCGAAAGGCCGTCTGAAAGTGTGAATTAACAGATTTTCTGATTATACAGGATTCAAAGGAATTGCATGGGGCAAATCGCAAGCCGCTCAACCCCACTGCCATCTATTTCGCCACGCGCCCAATACGGCATTCGGATATTTGTTGCTGCCCAAGCTGCCGTTAAACCTTGCCAACGCGCGGACAATATTGCCTTTTTCGATATTGTTGTAATGGCGCAGAATAGTGCAGCCGTAGCGCAGATTGGTGCGGATGTCGAAAAGGTTGTGCGACGGATTGCCGATATAGTTTTTCCAAAACGGCATCACCTGCATCAAACCGCGCGCACCCACGCCGCTGATGGCATATTGGCGAAACGCGCTTTCCACTTCAATCAAACCCAAAATCACTTGAGTATTGAGTCCGGCGCGGCTGCTTTCGTATTGGATATTGATCAGCAGGCGGCGGCGCTCGCCTTCATCGGGAATAAAGCGTACCAATCGGGAAGACATCGCCGCCAACCAACGCTCCCCTTCCCTTGCATCGGTAAACACCAGCCGCGCAGGGCTGGCGCTATTGATCGAACTGCGCATCACGGACGCCACATCATCGGCGAGCGTTTCTTCACGTTGCGCCCCCGCCCATGCAGCCGCAGGCGTCAAAAGCATGGCTCCGCCGACTTGCAACAGGCGGCGGCGTGATAAAAATAAGGAATCTTGGTTTTCCGATTTCATGTGTTTCTCTTTTTAGGCCGTCTGAAAAGTTCAGACGGCCTTTGATATATTTGCTTAAAATCAGCATTATAAAATACATCTATGAGCAGAATCAAAGAGCTGTATTCCTTTTATTGTCAAGTGATACCGCCTCAAGTAACATTTAGGTTTTTCTAATCAAGCGGTATTTTTTATGACCACCACTCCCGCCAACGTTTTAGCCTCCGTCGATTTGGGTTCCAACAGTTTCCGCCTGCAAATTTGTGAAAACAACAACGGCCAGCTGAAAGTCATCGACTCCTTCAAACAAATGGTACGCTTTGCCGCCGGCTTGGACGAACAAAAAAACCTGAGCGAAGCCTCTCAAGAACAAGCCTTGGAATGTTTGGCAAAATTCGGCGAACGCCTGCGCGGATTCCAACCTGAAAACGTGCGCGTGGTGGCCACCAACACTTTCCGCGTCGCCAAAAACATCGCCCAATTCCTGCCCCGTGCCGAAGCGGCGCTGGGTTTTCCCATCGAAGTCATTGCCGGCCGCGAAGAAGCGCGTCTGATTTACACCGGCGTAGTGCATACCCTGCCGCCCAAAGGCGACAAAATGCTGGTTATCGACATTGGCGGCGGTTCGACCGAATTTGTCATCGGCTCGGATTTGCAACCGCTGACCACAGAAAGCCTGCCTTTGGGCTGCGTAACATACAGCATGCGCTTCTTCCAAAACAAAGTAACCGCAAAAGATTTCCAAGCCGCCGTTTCCGCCGCGCGTATCGAAATCCAGCGCATCAGCAAACTGATGAAGCGCACCGGTTGGGATTTCGCCATCGGCACGTCCGGTTCGGCCAAATCCATACGCGACGTTTTGGCGGCCGAATTGCCGCAGGAAGCCGACATTACCGCCCAAGGTATGCGTTATCTTGCCGATAGGATTATCGAAGCCGGTTCGGTTAAAAAAGCCAAATTTGAAAATCTCAAACCTGAACGCGTCGAAGTTTTTGCGGGCGGGTTGGCCGTGATGATGGCCGCCTTCGACGAACTCTCGCTGACCAAAATGACCGTTACCGAAGCCGCCCTCCGCGACGGCGTGTTCTACGACTTAATCGGCCGCAGCCTCAATGTCGATATGCGCGAGCAGACAACGGCAGAATTCCAAAAACGCTACCACGTCAGCCTCAACCAAGCCAAACGTGTTGCCGATACCGCGCAAGCCTTCATGAATAGCCTGTGCCACGTCAAAAACGTAACCGTTCAAGAGCTTGCCCTGTGGAACCAATACCTCAGCCGTGCAGGCCGTCTGCATGAAATCGGTTTGGATATCGCCCATACCGGTTATCACAAACACTCCGCCTACATTCTCGAAAACGCCGATATGCCGGGATTCTCACGCAAAGAGCAAACCATTTTGGCGCAACTGGTTATCGGCCATCGCGGCGACCTCAAGAAAATGGCGGATATTATCGGCGACAACGAAATCATGTGGTGTGCCGTATTATCCCTGCGCCTGGCCGCCCTCTTCTGCCGCTCGCGCCTGCCGCTTGATTTGCCGCCGCAAACCCAGCTTCGCATCGATGAAAACAACCACAGCTTCATCTTGCGCATCAACGCCCAATGGCTGGAGCAACACCCCCTCATCGCCGATGCGCTGGACTACGAAAGCGCGCAATGGCAAAAAATCGATATGCCTTTCTCGGTTCAAGCACAATAAACCGCGCTCCGTTATAATAGGCAACTGTTCAAAATCCAAACCGCAGGCCGTCTGAAAACGACAGCCTGTCATACATCAAGGAAAACCATGAGAAAACCCCAACGCGGCTACGCCCGCCAAGACCGTGTCAAAGAACAAATCATGCGCGAACTGGCCGAACTCGTCCGCACCGGCCTGAAAGATCCGCGCGCAGGCTTCATCACTATCAACGAAGTCGAAGTTACCCGCGATTACAGCCACGCGACCGTGTTCTACACCGTCCTCGACGACAGCACGCGCGACATCACCGAAGAAGCTTTGGAACACGCCAAAGGCCATTTGCGCAGCGAATTGGCCAAACGCATCAAACTCTTCAAAACGCCCGAGCTGCACTTCAAATACGACGAATCACTCGAACGCGGCATGAGCATTTCCAGCCTGATCGACCAAGTGGCGGCGGAAAAACCGGTTGAAGACTGATTGATTAAAACACACAGGCCGTCTGAATGCTTTCAGACGGCCTGAACATTACCTCCTACCCGATATGACAACCAAACCCACCAAACGCCCGGTCAACGGCGTTCTTCTCCTCGACAAACCCGAAGGCCTTTCCAGCAACACCGCCCTGCAAAAAGCGCGGCGCTTGTTCCGTGCCGAAAAAGCCGGGCATACCGGCGTACTCGATCCTTTGGCCACAGGGCTTTTGCCTGTTTGTTTCGGCGAAGCGACCAAGTTTGCCCAATATCTGCTGGATGCCGACAAAGCCTACACCGCCACGCTGAAGCTCGGCGAAGCCAGCAGCACGGGTGATGCCGAAGGCAAAATCGTTGCCACCGCACGCGCCGATATTTCATTGTCCGAATTTCAGACGGCCTGCCACGCCTTAACGGGCGATATCCGCCAAGTGCCGCCCATGTTTTCCGCCCTCAAGCACGAAGGCAAACCACTGTACGAATACGCACGCAAAGGCATCGTTATCGAACGCAAAGCGCGTGATATCACCATCTACTCCATTGATATCACTGAATTTGATGCACCCAAAGCCGTGATAGACGTACGTTGCAGCAAGGGCACTTATATCCGCACCCTCAGCGAAGACATCGCCAAACACATCGGCACATTCGCCCACCTGACTGCCCTGCGCCGTACTGAAACCGCCGGATTTACCATTGCCCAAAGCCACACGCTCGAAGCCTTGGCAGAATTAGACGAAGCCGAACGCGATGCCCTGCTGCTGCCTTGCGATGTCTTAGTGCAACATTTCCCCAAACTTGAGCTAAACGACTACGCCGTTACCATGCTCAAACACGGCCAACGTCCCCAGTTCAGCGACGACATTTCCGCCGAGCAGCCCATCCGTGTGTACAGCCGAGACGGCACATTTATCGGACTGGTGGAGTATCAAAAAGAAATAGACCGTCTGAAAGCCTTGCGCCTGATGAATACCGCCGACCAATAACTTCCTGCAAAGAGAGCCAATCATGAAAGTCTATACCGCCGCCCAAATGCGCGAACGCGAACAAGCAGCCGTCGATAAAGGCACGAGCTTCGACCAACTGATGGAAAACGCCGGTAGCTCTGCCGCCCAAGACCTCATGCAGCGTCACCCCCAAGCCGGACGCGCCCTGATCGTTTGCGGCAAAGGTAACAACGGCGGCGACGGCTTAGTCATGGCAAGATATATGCAGGCACAAGGTTGGCACATCGATATTCTGTTTTCACTCGGAGAAAACCTCTCCCCCTTGGCTCAAACCAATCGCGAACGCCTCAACGGTTTGCCCCATATTGAATTGATATCCGTACAAGAACTGGAAGGCCGTCTGAAAAACGGTTACGACATCATTATCGAAGGCATATTCGGCACAGGTTTCAGCGGCGCGCTTCCAACCGAAATCGCCACCCTCTGCCGCCAACTCAATCATTCAGACGGCCTGAAAGTCGCCCTCGATATTCCCACCGGCCTCAACTGCGACACCGCCGAAGCCGATCCTGACACATTCCGCGCAGACCTGACCTACACCTTTGCCGCCTACAAACCGGCACACTTAAGCGAGTCCGGCAAAATCTATTGTCAAGAAACCGTCTGTTTGCCTATTGGCATTGATTAAATGCCTATAAAAAATAACGGGGTGCAATTTTGCACCCCGTTATTTTTGCTTACTTCCAAATCTGCGCCAATTTAATCCCCAGCGCCGTCAAACCAAACGAACCGAAAACATGCAGACAGGTTGCCATCAAGGCCATGCCCCAACGTTGTGCCTGCATCAAACCCACCATCTCCACTGAAAAACCTGAAAATGTGGTCAAGCTGCCGAGAAAGCCGGTAATCCAAAGCAAACGCCATTGCGGATCGGTTAAGAGTTCTGCCAATACACCAATCAGCAGCGCGCCCAGCCAGTTTGCCGCCAATGTACCGATAGAAAAAGGCGCAGAAGACACTAGCACCAAGCCAAACAGCCAACGCAATACAGCTCCGACAATGGCACCGCAAACAATGGGAAAAATATAAGCAAACATAACAAGTTAAAAATTCAATTCAAAAAACAGGCCATCCGGTCATTAGACCGTCTGAAAACCAAGCAAGGATGCCTTCATATCTTATTGCCAAATCTTAGGTGCGGATTTCAAATACCTGTCGTCATCGAAAGTACAAATCCATTGCGGCTTAAGCGCGATAAAAATAGCTGTTGAAATACCGCTCAAAAATGCCTCTGCCCAAGCGATTAAGAAGAAAACAGGAAAAGCAGTTTTCCACAATACCGTCGTATCAAATACATCCGCCCAGTCTGACAAACCGACCAAAATTACGCCGGTAAACACCATACCAACCGCCGCAGACCAGAAACCATTCAGAAAAATAAAGATAAAGATATTGGCAGGTAAACGTGACACCCAATAGCGGAAACCCAAGTTCACCAACAAAGGCGGAAGCAATACGGACAAGGCATTGATGGGGAACATATGCCAATCCCCCCAAAGCCACAAATACGGAAAAAACAGTAAAACGCCAAGGCAGAAAGCGGCAGAAGTGCCCAGCATTAAAGCCGTCAGGTTCAAGGCGAGCAGATGATAGCTCATTCCGGCCAGTTGTCCGCTTTCAGGAGAGGCATTCAAACTCCAAGCCAGCGGCAACATCACGGCAGCCACCAAAAAAGCGGAACGATGCTGCGATACCGACACCCATGCCTGCTTTGCACACAAAGCAAAAATCACCAGCAACACAGGCCATGCCGCCATCACGACACCAACGGGAAACCATCCGTTTTGAAAAATCATCATCTCATCCGCAAAATGTTCAGACGGCCTATTATACGCGTCTCAAGCCATAGCTTTGACAATCCTGTCTGCCTTTGCCGTTAAAGCTTGTTTCGGCTGGTTTTGTTTACCCGAAAAAAGCGTTAAAATAACGGACTTTGCCGTTTAATTAAGGGGATGGACGCATGCTTTGGACAATATTGGCTTTAATTCTGCTGGCTGTCATAGCCGGCTTGTTCTGGTGGCGCCAGAAACAAGAGCAAAAGTGGCGCCAAGAATTGGCCCGACTCAGTGGCGATGAAGAAGAAATAAACGAAGAAGACAGCTTGGTCGGTTTTTCCGGCCAACTGGACAGCCTGAAACGTTTGTTCAGCATGAACAAGCGCACTGCCGACAACCATAAAATCGCCCGCATCCGCCTGCTTTCCGCGCTCGAACACAACAAAATGCAACGCGCCGAAACAAACGAAGAGCACACAGCAGAGCCTTTTGCCGAAGAGGAAGAGCCGGAACACATCCCAACGACCGAAGAAGAAATCAAAATTGCGCCTAAAACCCGCAAATCTGCCAAACCGGAACGTATTCCGAAAATCACGCCGTTTGCACAAATGGAAACGCCCGAATACAGCCCGTCTTTGGTGCAAAACAGCAATTTTGAAGAAATCACATTAGAAGAAGCCACCCGTTCCCTGCACGAAGCAGCGGTTGAAGAATGGAACGAGCATTTGGCCGAAAAAAATGCGCCGATTTACAAAGACGAAGTCGAAACTCCATTGTTGCGCGCTTCATCCCTGCCGATGACAGGTATGGAAATCATCGACTACAACGACCCTATCTTGCGCCGCACACGCGAGCGTGCCTTGGCGCGTGCCAATAATGTCCGCGTGGCAGAAGCCAATGCGCCGCATATCGAAACCGTTCAGACGGCCTTAAGAACTGCCGAAAAAGAAGCCATCCTCCCCTATACTTCTATGCAGGCATTCCCTTCTGAAATCCAAGCGGAAGATATTCACGACAACCTTGCCCGCCGCACCGCCGCCCGCCACAAACTGGCCGCGGCCGTCGCCCCATTGCGCGACTACTCTCCGCGCACCATCGAAAATGACGAAATTCTGGCTAACTTGGGACAAATCAGCCGCCCTGCCAGCCTGCGCCGCCAAGTTCGCCATACCGAAGCTGCCGCCGAAAGATGGGCACGTAAACAAGCTGCTACGGAAGCTGTTGCACCACAACCGGCAACACCGTCTCGTCAGAAACCGGCTGCGCCTGTTAAAAAATCTCCTTATATCTCCCGACCTGCCGCACCAAACGCAACCGTAGTCGAGCCGCCTGCCGTACCGGTTGTCCCTATGGCTAAAACCGATATTCCCGAGCCGCCTGTTTTCCAAACCTCGATTGCGCCGATTGATATTCCCGAACCGCCTGCTTTTGAACATAAAATCCAAGTGCCGATTTTTGATTCGCAAGTCAATGCGCACGTCAGCAACCAACCCGAACGCAGTATCCGCGATTATTTAATCAGTGAATCTGCCGTCGAAGAAACAGAATTCGATGGTGAGCCGGAAGCGCCTGTACAAGCGGAAGCAGAAGCTATTCAAGCGGTTGAAACCATTGAACCCATTGAATCTGTTGAAACAATCGCAAGGCCGTCTGAATATACACAGACAGTCGTTGAAACACCTGTTCGAAGCGTAGAACCAAGCGTTCAAGAAGATACACCAAGCATAGCTATTCCAACTTCGGCAACCCTGACCGAGGCACACCTGCCGACCACTGCCCTGCTCCTGCCGCCGCAGTTTGACCCAAGCGCCTCGCAAACTGAAGAACAGTTGCTGGAAAACAGCATTACCATCGAAGAAAAACTGGCCGAGTTCAAAGTTAAAGTCAAAGTGATGGACTCCTATTCCGGCCCGGTCATTACGCGCTACGAAATCGAGCCTGATGTCGGCGTACGCGGCAGTGCCGTTTTGAACCTTGAAAAAGACTTGGCGCGCTCGCTTGGCGTGGCTTCCATCCGCGTGGTGGAAACCATCCCCGGCAAAACCTGCATGGGCTTGGAATTGCCTAATCCGAAACGCCAAATGATCCGCTTGAGCGAAATCTTCAATTCGCCTGCGTTTACCGAATCCAAATCCAAACTGACCCTCGCTCTCGGCCAAGACATTACCGGCCAGCCTGTTGTGACAGACTTGGCTAAAGCGCCGCATCTGCTGGTTGCCGGTACGACCGGTTCGGGTAAGTCCGTAGGCGTGAATGCCATGATTCTGTCCATGCTCTTCAAAGCAACGCCTGAAGACGTGCGCATGATTATGATTGACCCGAAAATGCTGGAACTGAGCATTTACGAAGGCATTCCGCACCTGCTCGCCCCTGTCGTGACCGATATGAAGCTGGCAGCAAACGCCCTGAACTGGTGCGTCAACGAAATGGAAAAACGCTACCGCCTGATGAGCTTTATGGGCGTGCGCAACCTTGCCGGTTTCAACCAAAAAATTGCCGAGGCCACCGCACGTGGCGAAAAAATCGGCAGCCCGTTCAGCCTCACGCCTGAAAATCCTGAACCATTGGAGAAACTGCCGTTTATCGTGGTCGTGGTAGATGAGTTTGCCGATCTGATGATGACTGCAGGCAAGAAAATCGAAGAGCTGATTGCCCGTCTTGCCCAAAAAGCACGCGCAGCCGGCATCCATTTGATTCTTGCCACCCAACGCCCAAGCGTGGATGTCATCACCGGCCTGATTAAAGCCAATATTCCGACACGCATTGCCTTCCAAGTGTCCAGCAAAATCGACAGCCGCACGATTCTTGACCAAATGGGTGCGGAAAACTTGCTCGGCCAAGGCGATATGCTGTTCCAGCTACCCGGTACCAACTATCCGCAACGTGTACACGGCGCATTCGCCTCCGACAATGAAGTTCACCGCGTAGTGGAATACCTGAAACAATTCAGCGCGCCTGACTATATCGACGATATTTTGAGCAACGGTTCCACCGAAGACTTTACCGGCACCAGCCGCAGCAACGACAGCGACCTCGACCCCATGTATGACGAAGCCGTTTCCGTTGTCTTGAAATCGCGTAAGGCCAGCATTTCCAATATCCAACGCCAACTGCGCATCGGCTACAACCGCGCCGCCCGCCTGATTGAACAAATGGAAGCCGATGGTATTGTTTCCCCGGCGGAAAACAACGGCAACCGCACCATCTTGGCGCAAAGCAGCGAGCATTTAGATTAACTTATCTCCATCAATAAAAGGCCGCCTGAAAACTTTTCAGACGGCCTTTTTAAATTAGATAATGGGTTCAGAGATTCCGATCAAATTAATAATCTGTAAATAATATTATCTACAAAACCAAAGGCTTTTCCATTAACGGCATTTGCCTCGCTATTAAATAAACCCAGCCTCAATAAACAAAACTCGACCTGCCAGATATATCCCTATTCATTTGTCGCCATTTTCAGACGGCCTTTTGTCAAGACCGGAAAAAACAGGTAAATCCGTTTTTCGATTAGAAATAATATTATTATGATTCATGCCTTCGGCAACACCCCAACCTTTACGAGGAAAAACAAATGAAAAAATATTTTGCAGAATTTTTCGGCACTTTCTGGCTGGTATTCGGCGGTTGCGGCAGCGCAGTTTTGGCAGCAGCCTACCCTGAGCTTGGCATTGGCTTTGCCGGTGTCGCTTTAGCATTCGGTTTGACCGTACTGACCATGGCTTACGCCGTCGGCCACATTTCCGGCGGCCACTTCAACCCTGCCGTTTCCGTCGGCCTTTTCATCGGCGGCCGTTTCAACGGTAAAGACCTGTTGCCTTACATCGTATCCCAAGTTATCGGTGCGATTGCCGCTGCGGGTGTTCTGTATCTGATTGCTTCCGGTAAAACCGGTTTTGATGCTGTTGCCTCCGGCTTTGCCAGCAACGGTTTCGGCGAGCACTCTCCTAACGGTTACGACATGATGGCTGCTTTGCTGATCGAGTTCGTCCTGACCGCATTCTTCCTGATCATCATCATGGGTTCTACCGACAAACTGGCTCCGGCCGGCTTTGCCCCTATCGCCATCGGCCTGGGCCTGACCCTGATTCACTTGATCAGCATTCCTGTAACCAATACTTCCGTTAACCCTGCACGTTCTACCGGCGTTGCCTTGTTCCAAGGCGGCTGGGCTGTTGAACAATTGTGGTTGTTCTGGTTGGCTCCTATTGCCGGCGCAGCAGTTGGCGCGGCTATTTACCGCTTCGTTTTGGCTAATGACGACAAATAATATTGACGGAATGACATTCCCGGTGTGGCTGATACTCTAAACCGACCGCACCCAAGTTGCCGAGACACAAACGCACCGCCTGACTCAGACGGTGCGTTTGTTTTTGCCATGTTACAATACTTTCTTTTCTCACATTCTCAAACCATCATGCAAACCTTACCTTTTCAAACCGATATCGCTGACAGAATGCTGGTCAATACCGAAAACGAAACCATCCATCCCGATGCCGTATTCGTACAAACGCAAAACGGCTATTGGATTGCTTGGCACGACCAACAAGCCGCCTTGCTTGCCCCCGACACACCACCCGATATTCCCTGCTTTTGGGTAGAAGGCGCAGAAAGCTTGGAAGAGCTGGTAAGCATGGTAGAAAATGGTGAATTTGACGAAGTTGAGGAATTTGACGGCGATGATGATGCTTGGCAAGAAGCACTAGGATGCGACCATCATCATGAAGGACACTGCGGATGCAGCCATTGAGATGCACAAAACGCCTGCTTCCGGTACTTGCCCTTTGTCTGACGCTTAACGGCTGCGTTGTAGGCGCGGCTGTCGATTTGGCTGCCACAACCGTCCTGACTGCCGGGAAATTGGTTGTCAAAGGAACGGGGGCAGTGATTGATGCCGCCATTCCTGACAGCAAAAAAGACAAGGACAAAGAAAAAGAAAAGAGCAAAGAAAAGAGCAAAGAAAAGCCAAAATCGGAAGAAATCATCCACAAAGAAGAATCATCCGATGAAGTAACGCAATAATCCTTCAGACGGCCTCGGTAAAGCAACCCATCTTACTGAGGCCGTCTGAACATTCATCCTTACATATAGCCCTGTTCGCGCAAAGAACAGGTTTCTTTTGCCGTTACGATAAAATGGTCTAAGAGCGTAATATCCACCAAACTTAAAGCCTGTTTCAAACGCTCTGTAAACTGCACATCAGATTCAGACGGCCTTGCCGAACCGCCCGGATGATTGTGCGCCAAAATCAAACTGTCGGCATATTCATCCAATGCCAATTTGACAATTTCACGAATATAAACCGTGTTTTCCGCCACCGTACCGCGCGACAATTCCCGGACCGCAATCAATTGATTTTGACGGTTGAGCAGCAACGCAACGCTGACTTCGATTTTTTCATGCCCCAGATGCAGGCGCAGGTAATCCGCAACCGATTTCGGGTTTGACAAAACCATCTGCTCCTGCAAATCCTCACCCAAAATCCGCCGTCCGATTTCTTTAACCACAGCAAACTGAGTATAGCTCGCCAAACCCATGCCCTTGCAAGCAGAAAGTGTTTTGGCATCCGCACTCATCAGCTTTCCCAAGCTGCCGAACTCGCTCAACAAATAACGCGCCAAATCGACCGCGCTCATGCCGCGCGTTCCGACACGCAATAAAATCGCCAGCAACTCCGCATCACTCAATGCCGCCGCGCCGCGCTCCAACAGCTTCTCACGCGGCCGCTCCCCCTCGGGCCATTCTTTAATGCTCATGTTTTCCCTTTTTATTCATATAGCGGATTTAGTTTTTATTTAGAACAAAACCATCTTGCCCGCATAAAACGCAATCCGCACGACTTTATTAAAATTAATGCAATTTGCGTATTTTATTCTATCTTTAATTATTTTTTAAGACATTTGAATATAAATTAAATCCCTTTTGTGCAGAAAAACAACGTTACCCATTTTCGCTATCCTGTTCCCCTGCCTGCCTTTCCTTTCCTATTTGTTTCAAATCAGCCGCTACAAGCATTTTCATATTGCCCCTATGAGGCTTAGGCTAATATAATATTGAGTTTGCCGAGAGCAAAAGCTGAGGCTTAAACTGCTTTCTATCCACGCTGCCCGTGCGCTTTACAAGAGTTTCAGACGGCCTCCGTCCGACTCCCGCCAGCAATCAAACAGCTTTTTATCACCCATTCGAAAATCCGTTTTGCCGGTACTCGTCTTTCTTTTTGGAGTATTGCCATTATGACCGCAACCACTGCGTCTTCAGCCAAACCTTATTTGCAAATCCAAGGCTTGGTGAAAAAGTTTGGTGACAATTACGCTGTCGATAACATCGACTTGGACATCTATCAACACGAAATCTTCGCCCTTTTGGGCAGCTCAGGCAGTGGCAAATCCACACTGCTGCGTATGTTGGCAGGCATGGAAAGCCCCAATCAGGGCAAAATCATTCTCGACGGTCAAGACATTACCAAGCTTGCCCCGTATGAGCGCCCAATCAACATGATGTTCCAAAGCTATGCCCTGTTCCCGCACATGAGCGTTGAACAAAACATCGCTTTCGGCCTGAAACAAGACAAAATGCCTAAAGGCGAAATCGACGCCCGCGTCGAAGAAATGTTGCGCCTGGTGCAAATGACCAAATACGCCAAACGCAAGCCGCACCAACTTTCCGGCGGCCAGCAACAACGTATCGCTTTGGCGCGCAGCCTGGCAAAACGTCCGAAAATCCTGCTGCTTGACGAACCTTTGGGCGCACTCGATAAAAAACTGCGCCAACAAACCCAACTGGAATTGGTCAACACGCTGGAACAAGTCGGCGTAACCTGCATCATGGTTACCCACGACCAAGAAGAAGCGATGACGATGGCGACCCGTATCGCCATTATGTCCGACGGCCAATTGCGCCAAGTCGGCACGCCTAGCGACGTGTACGACTATCCTAACAGCCGCTTTACCGCTGAATTTATCGGCGAAACCAATATTTTTGACGGCGTCGTTATTGACGACCGCGCCGATTTCTCCATCGTCAAATGTGACGGCTTGGAAAACCACGTCCGCATCGACCACGGCCTTGGCGTTCCGAACGACCATGAAATCTGGATCAGCATCCGCCCAGAAGACATTGATTTGCATAAAGAAAAACCAGAACACTTGGGCGCGCACAACTGGGCCCAAGGCACGGTTAAAGAAATTGCCTATCTGGGCAGCTTTGCAATTTACCACATCAAACTCGCCAACGGCCGTGTCGTTAAGAGCCAAGTTCCCGCACCTTATTGGTATGTGCGCAACATTACGCCGCCGACTTGGGACGAAACCGTCTATATCAGCTGGCCTGAAAACCAACCGACACCTCTGTACAGTTAATTTGAGGGAAATGCAATGGACCTTAAAAAACTGAAAAAGAAACTGTTTCGCCGTCCTGGACAGCGTGCAGTGATTGCCGTGCCGTATATTTGGCTCTTGGTGCTGTTTCTGATTCCGTTCGCCATCGTATTGAAAATCAGCTTTGCCGAACAAGAAATCGCCATTCCGCCATTTACGCCGTTGACGACGATTGATGAAGACTTAGGCCGTCTGAACATTGCCATCAGCTATCAGAACTACGCCGACATTTTCCAAAACTTTTGGAATACGCTCAATCCGTTTGGCGACAGTGAAAACAGCAATATCTATTTGATGACCTACTGGTCTTCGATTAAGACCGCGCTGACGACGACCATCATCTGCCTGTTAATTGGTTATCCGACCGCTTATGCCATTTCACGCGCCAATCCGGCTGCGCGCAACGGCCTGCTGTTGGCAATCATGCTGCCTTTCTGGACCTCTTTCCTGCTGCGTGTTTACGCATGGATGGGCTTATTGGGTCACAACGGCATCATCAACAATTTCTTAATCAAATATGGAATCATCAGCGAGCCTTTAGACCTGTTCTACAATGCTTTCTCGCTGAATTTGGTGATGGTTTACGCCTATCTGCCGTTTATGATTTTGCCGCTGTACACACAACTGGTAAAACTGGACAACCGCCTGCTCGAAGCCGCTTCCGACTTGGGTGCAGGTCCGATCAAATCGTTCTTTACCATTACCCTGCCTTTATCCAAAACAGGCATCATCGCAGGCTCTATGCTGGTCTTCGTTCCGGCCGTCGGTGAATTTGTGATTCCTGAATTGGTGGGCGGCTCTGAAAACCTGATGATCGGTAAAGTATTGTGGCAGGCATTCTTCGACCAAAACAACTGGCCGCTGGCTTCTGCCGTCGCCGTCGTCATGGTTGCCCTGCTGGTTGTACCGATTGCCCTGTTCCAGCACTATGAAAACCGCGAATTGGAAGAAGGAGGCAAATAATGCAGAAAACCAAATTATCCTGGTTCTTGAAACTGATGCTCCTGCTCTCGCTGGCATTCCTCTATATTCCGCTGGTGGTTTTGGTCATCTATTCTTTCAATGAATCCAAACTGGTTACCGTTTGGGGCGGTTTCTCAACCAAATGGTACGGTGCATTGATGGAAAACGACACCATCTTGGAGGCGGCCTGGCTGTCATTGCGTATCGCCATCGTTTCCTCGCTTGCCGCCGTAGCACTCGGCACATTGGCTGGTTACGCCATGGCGCGTATTAAGCGCTTCCGCGGCAGCACCCTGTTTGCCGGTATGATTTCCGCGCCTATGGTGATGCCTGATGTGATTACCGGTTTGTCCATGCTGTTGCTGATTATTCAGGTACAAATGTTCCTGCAAGGCAGTGAATTGCTGCAATCGCTCTACTTCGATCGCGGTTTCTTCACCATCTTCCTCGGCCACACCACGCTTTGCATGGCGTACATTACCGTCGTCATCCGCTCGCGCTTGGTGGAATTGGATCAATCCTTGGAAGAAGCCGCTATGGACTTGGGCGCCCGTCCGCTGAAGATTTTCTTCGTGATTACCCTGCCGCTGATTGCCCCTGCGATTGCTTCCGGCTTCCTCTTGGGCATTACCCTGTCTTTGGACGACTTGGTCATTACCTCCTTCCTATCAGGCCCGGGCTCATCGACATTGCCGCAAGTAATTTTCTCCAAAATCAAACTCGGCCTTGACCCTCAGATGAACGTTTTAGCAACCATCCTGATCGGTATCATCGGTACGCTGGTGATTGTCGTCAACTACTGGATGATGCGTCAGGCAACCAAACGGGAACGCGAGGCTGCCGAAGCCTACCGCCAAGAAAAATTGGCAGCCGAAAAAGCCGCCTAATATGCAGACAGGCTGTCCGATAAAGTGTCGGAACAGCCTGTTTTATTAACCGCATTTTATCCTTTCAGACGGCCTAAACTTAAGCCCATATTCCTGGCCGTCTGAAAACCTGTTTTCAATAAAGTGAAAACCAACCTAAAGCCCAAATCATGATCAATCCCAGCTTCAAAGAATACCTTCCCTCCTACTATGTCAGCACAGCCAATCCCCATCCGTCTTATCCGACGCTTGAAGGCCGTCTGAAAACTGAAACCTGCGTTATCGGCGGCGGCTTGACCGGTTTATGCACCGCCCTACCGCTTGCCGAAAACGGCCATGAAGTCATCGTACTCGAAGCCGCACGTATCGGTTTCGGCGCATCAGGCCGAAGCGGCGGACAAGTCATCAGCGATTTTGCCTGCGGCATGGAAGAGATCGAAAAACAAGTCGGCTTAGAACAGGCCCAATGGTTCTGGCAGCAATCCCTGCAAGCCGTTGAACTGGTTGACTCGCGCATTCAAAAACACAATATCCAATGCGATTGGCAACGCGGCTACGCGACCGTCGCCGTCCGTCCTCAGCATTGGGAAGAATTGCAACAATGGCACAAACACGCACAAAAACATTATGGCGCAAGCCATTACCAGCTTTGGGATAAAGCCACACTGAAGCAACAACTAGCCAGCGATATGTATCAAGGCGCGCAATTTGATCCTTTATCCGGCCACTTGCACCCGCTCAATTACACCCTAGGCATTGCCAAAGCGGCAGCCGATGCAGGCGCACAACTTTTTGAGCAGTCCCCGATGACGCGTATCGAGCCATGCGATAACGGTTGGCTGGTTCATACACCCAATGGCAGCGTTGAATGCAAAAACCTCGTTTATGCCGTCAATACTTATGCCGGTTTACACCCGAAATTCAAAGTATTGGAACAAAAAGCCATTGCCGTCAGCACCTTTATCATCGCCACCGAGCCTCTGGGCGAGCGTGCCAAAGACCTGATCCGCAACAATATGGCCATCTGCGACAACCGCCACGTCCTCGACTACTACCGCCTCAGCGCCGACGGCCGCCTGCTCTTCGGCGGCAAAGACAACGAGTTTATCGACGATCCTGACTGCATGACCGAACTCGTCCGCCAAGACATGCTGAAAGTTTTTCCGCAACTTGCCGATGTCAGAATCGAGCATTCTTGGGGCGGCGAATGCGACATCACGCGCAACCTCGCTCCACATTTCGGCCGCCTCGCCCCTACCGTTTTCTTTGCACAAGGCTACTCCGGACACGGCATGGCGATTACCGGCATTGCCGGTTTGGCAATTGCCGAAGCCATCATGGGTGATGACGGCCGTCTGAAACCTTTCGAACAACTGCGCCACAGCAACATCATCACCCAGCCGTTCCTGCGCAAACTCGGCTCCTACCTCGGTTCCAAATACTACCAGTGGAAAGACAGCCACTAAACCCAAACGACAAACATATTTCAGACGGCGGCAGATTCAAGTAGAATTTAGGCCGTCTGAAAGCGTAGACACGACAAAATTCAATCATTTATCAGCAAGGAAACCATCATGAGCAACCATCACAAACTCATCATCCTCGGCTCCGGCCCTGCCGGCTATACTGCCGCCGTCTATGCCGCCCGTGCCAACCTTAACCCTGTAATCATTACCGGCGTTGAGCAAGGCGGACAATTGATGACCACCACCGAAGTGGACAACTGGCCTGCCGACGCAGAAGGCGTACAAGGTCCGGAACTGATGGCCCGTTTCCAAGCTCATGCCGAACGCTTCGGCACTGAAATGATTTTCGACCAAATCCACACCGTTGATTTGCAAAACCGTCCGTTTACCCTCAAAGGCGATATGGGCGAATACACCTGCGATGCACTCATTGTTGCTACCGGCGCATCCGCCAAATATTTAGGTTTGCCAAGCGAAGAAACCTTTGCCGGCAAAGGCGTTTCCGCCTGTGCAACTTGTGATGGTTTCTTCTATAAAAAACAAGATGTTGCCGTAGTCGGCGGTGGCAATACCGCTGTGGAAGAAGCCCTCTACCTTGCCAATATCGCCAACACCGTTACCCTGATTCACCGCCGCGACAGCTTCCGCGCCGAAAAAATCATGGTGGACAAGCTGATGCAACGGGTTGAAGAAGGTAAAATCATCCTCAAGCTCAACAGCTCGGTTGATGAAATCTTGGGCGACGAAAGCGGCGTTACCGGTGCACGCCTGAAACACAATGACGGCGGCACTGAAGAAATCTCCGTCAAAGGCGTCTTCATCGCCATTGGCCACAAACCCAACACCGACATCTTCAAAGGCCAACTTGATATGGACGAAACCGGCTATTTGAAAACCAAAGGCGGCACCGGCGACAATGTCGGCGCCACCAATATCGAAGGCGTATGGGCGGCAGGCGACGTCAAAGACCATACCTACCGTCAAGCCATCACCAGCGCAGCTTCCGGCTGCCAAGCCGCACTTGATGCCGAACGTTGGCTCGACCGCCACGGCGCATGAATCTCTAAAACTGCGCCCTATTCTTTGAAACATCATCAACAGGCCGTCTGAAATTTCAGACGGCCTATTATCTGTTTGCCACACTGAATTTCATTTTAATGGCAAATTTATATCAAATAAGTACTTTTGCTTTATAATGACAACAAATACCCAACAAACAGGGAACAAACATGAAAAAAACACTAACGACACTTATCCTTTGCGCACTGACTCCTGCCGCCCTGGCTGCCGATACTTACGGCTACCTGGCCATGTGGCAAAACCCAGCCAACAGCGATGAAGCGCTGCAAATCAAAACCACCAAAGAAAATGCCACCCAACTGGATGCGACAGCCGAACTCGAAACATTCTGCAAAGGCCAAGATGCCTTAGCCGGCATCGGTGCAGGCCAAGCAACAGGCTGCAAAACGGTTGTCCCTCTGCACAACACCTGTATCGCTGTTGCCTATCCTAAAGCCATGGGCAAATTGACTGCTCAAAACGTGGTAGCCATTACCTCCCCACGTTTCAAAACCGTGCATCAAATTGCCTTGAACCAATGTATCAAAAAATACGGCTCACAAGGACAATGTGCTTTAGAAACAGTCTATTGCACTTCCGAAACCTACTATCAAGGTACAGTCAAAACCCTTTGGGAAAAAATCAAATCCATTTAAGGCCGTCTGAAAATAAAACCGGCTTGCCCGATATTCTCCATATCACGGCAAGCCGGTTTTTTATTCTGGCTTTTATTTGCTGTTTTTTTCCAACAATTTGGCCACAACGCCTTCAGCCTGTTTCACCAAATCAGGGTTGGTTCGGAAGTGGTTTTCATCATTTAAAGAGTAGCTGACAGTAGAAACCGCATACTTCGTGCTTCGCAACACAAATACGCCTTTACGCAAGATTTCGTCATTGCCTTTGGTTTTGTAACGCAGATTATACGGGCAAGAAGAATCATACAGTTTGCCACGGTTGTCTGCGGTTACAATCGTGCTGCCAATGCCGCGTTTTGCCAAAGCTTTGGACAAAGCCTTGTCCAAATCATGCGGACGCACTTTTGCATTCTGAATGATGCAGACATGTTTGATGCTGGTCAGCTCTTCAGGTTTCAATACTCTTTGTTCCGTAGTAGAACACGCGCCCAGCAACAATACGGCTGAAGCCGCTGCTAAAATCATGGTTTTCATCTGTTTTCCTTTTTAAAATTTTCAAACAATAAATATTCAGACGGCCTTTACAAAAAGGCCGTCTGAAAAAATCAACGTACGTTTTTCATCAAACGTTGTTTCTCACGCTTCCAATCCGCTTCTTTCAGGCTTTGGCGTTTGTCATGCTGTTTCTTACCCTTGGCCAAACCGATTTCCACTTTGATTCTACCACGTGTGTAATGCAGGTTTAAGGGCACAATCGTATAACCGGCACGTTCGGTTTTACCGATTAACTTGTTGATTTCCGATTGTTTCAACAACAACTTACGCGGACGGACAGGGTCGGGTTTGACGTGTGTCGAGGCAGTGGGCAATGCGGTAATGTGGCAGCCCACCAAATAGAATGCGTCTTTTTTCCAGTAGATATAGCTTTCTTTTAATTGCACGCGTGCAGCGCGGATGGCTTTGACTTCCCATCCCTCCAATACTATACCGGCTTCGATTTGGTCTTCGATAAAGAAATCGTGAAAGGCTTTTTTATTATTGGCAATACTCATTGTGCTGATTCTTTACAAACTTTTCAGACGGCCTATTTTATCAGGCATGCTTAAAAAATAAAACGGCAAACGGTTTTGAAACGTTTATTCGCTTAAAACATGGCGGCGGTAAAAACGGTCGATATCAGCAATCGCTTTTTCATCTTCAGGGCGCAAATCCAGTTTCAAATCGGCAAGGCGGATTAAGATTTGGTCTTCACGCTCGGCAACGGCGCAGCTGACCTCGCCTTCGCTACGAAAATGACGGATAAGCTCGTCTAACTGGTTTAAAGCATTTTGATAAGATGAATTTTGATTCATAATTTTTAACTCGAACGCCCATAAAAAATGGCGGGAAACCCCGCCATGATTTTACGGCTTACGCCGCGCATTTGATTAAGCAGCTTGAATGTTAGCAGCTTGTTTGCCTTTAGGGCCGGTGGTTACGTCGAAAGATACGCGTTGACCTTCTTTCAGGGTTTTGAAACCATCCATGTTGATCGCTGAGAAGTGAGCGAACAAATCTTCGCCACCTTCATCAGGAGTGATGAAACCAAAACCTTTAGCGTCGTTAAACCATTTTACGATACCGGTTGCCATTAGAAACTTCCTATACTTAAAAATTAACAAAATCAGCAAAACAAGGCATACAGCAAACTAAAACGTTCAGCGTTTCTCCCACGTATCACATACGCGGTCGAGTGCCAACTTCTGCTTAACCGTCTTTTTACATTTGTTAAGACAAAACGTCAAGCTATGTTTTCAAAAAAGTGGGAAAATAGAAAAAAATTGCCGAAATACAACAGAAAACTGTTTACACTCTAAAACAGGCCGTCTGAAAACTGAAACCTAAGCTTATGAACCATCCGAATACCGACCACCAATCCGATACCCTGCTCAGCGATATCAACACACAGCCGCCGAAACGTTACGGCGTATTTTTATTGAACGACGATTACACCACCATGGAATTTGTCGTCGAAATCCTGACCGAAGTCTTTATGCTTACACAGGAACAGGCAGTGGCCGTCATGTTGCTGGTGCACCACGAAGGCAAAGGCCTGTGCGGCACCTACACGCGCGATATTGCGCAGACCAAGCAACATCAGGTCATGGAACGTGCCAAAGCTGAAGGGCATCCGCTCAAATGTATAGTCGAAGAGGTTTAAATCATGCTTTCACCCGAATTGGAACACATCCTGCAACTGCTCTACCGTGAAGCACGCAACGCCCGTTATGAGTTTATCAGCTTGGAACACCTGCTTTTGGTGTTGATAGAAGAAGATGCGGCTGTGCCGAACGTCTTGAAACTGTGTGGTGCGGATTTGAAAGTCCTGTCCGAGCAGCTTGCGGCCAGCGTTGCAGAAAATACACCGCAAATTCCCGATCATCTTCTGGATACGGTCGAAACCCAGCCGACATTGGGCTTCCAACGCGTCATCCAACGGGCAATGGTGCATACCCAGTCTGCCGGCAAAGCCGCAGTAGAGCCTTTGGATATTTTGGTTGCCATGATGAGCGAATCTGAAAGCCATGCCGTTTATTTCCTCAAATTGCAATCCATTACACGCTTTGAAGTCTTGCGTTGCATTGCCCATGGCTCGCCTGATGACGAAGACTGCAATGATTCAGACGGCCTGGGACGCGAGGGCGAAGAAGCGGAACAGAAAACCGGCTCTCTTTCCGACTACACCGTCAACCTCAACGCCGAAGTCAAAGCCGGCCGTATCGACCCTTTGATTGGTCGCAAACACGAAATGGAAAGGCTGGTACAAATCCTGTGCCGCCGCCGCAAAAACAATCCGCTTTTGGTCGGCGAGGCTGGTGTGGGCAAAACCGCGCTGGCGGAAGGCTTAGCACACCAAATCGTCAACGGCGATATTCCCGACGTGCTGAAAGAAGCCGAAGTATACGCACTGGATATGGGTTCGCTTTTGGCGGGCACGAAATACCGCGGCGACTTTGAAGCACGGGTCAAATCCGTCTTGAAACAGCTCGAAAAAATCCCGCACGCCATTTTATTCATCGACGAAATCCACACCATCATCGGCGCGGGCAGCACCAGCGGTGGCACAATGGATGCGTCTAACCTGCTCAAACCTGCGCTGGCAAAAGGCTCGCTGTGCTGCATCGGTGCGACCACTTATGACGAATACCGTACCATTTTCGACAAAGACCACGCCTTAAGCCGCCGTTTCCAAAAAATTGACGTGGTCGAGCCTACCATTTCCGAAACCGTACAAATCCTGCGCGGCTTGAAACCGATGTTTGAAGATTTCCACCAAGTCCGCTATACGCAAGGCGCACTTGAAGCCGCAGCCGAACTTTCCGCCCGCTACATCAACGAACGTTTCCTGCCCGACAAAGCCATCGACGTAATGGATGAAGCAGGCGCGGCGCAACGGATTTTGCCCAAATCCAAACAGAAAAAAGTCATCGGCAAAGCGCAAATCGAAACCGTCATCGCCAAAGTTGCGCGGATTCCCGAAAAAACCGTGTCGCACGACGACAAACAAGTGTTGCAATTCCTCGGCCGTGATTTGAAAAACATGGTTTACGGTCAGGAAAACGCCATTGACGCGCTGGTTGCCGCCGTCAAAATGTCGCGCTCCGGCCTCGCCCTGCCCGACAAACCGATAGGCAGTTTCCTCTTCTCCGGCCCAACCGGCGTCGGCAAAACCGAAGTCGCCAAACAGCTTGCCTACTCGATGGGCGTACCGCTGCAACGCTTTGATATGTCCGAATACATGGAACGCCATGCCGTATCGCGCCTCATCGGTGCGCCACCAGGCTACGTCGGTTTCGAACAGGGCGGCCTTTTGACCGAAGCCGTCAACAAACAGCCGCATTGCGTGTTGCTCTTGGACGAAATCGAAAAAGCCCACCCCGACATTTTCAACGTCCTCCTGCAAGTCATGGACGCAGGCAAACTGACCGACAACAACGGCAAGAGTGCCGATTTCCGCAACGTCATCCTGATTATGACCACCAACGCAGGCGCGGAAAGCCTCAGCCGCCCCAGCCTCGGCTTTACCGCCAAGCGCGAACGCGGCGACGAAATGCAGGCGATCAACAAACTCTTCACGCCCGAGTTCCGCAACCGCTTGGACGCGATTATCCCGTTTGCACCCTTGTCCGAACCCTTCATCGTAAAAGTTGTGAACAAATTCCTGCTTCAGCTCGAACACCAGCTCCTCGACAAAAAAGTCGAAGCCGAATTCACGCCGGCATTGCGCAACTATCTGGCGGAAAAAGGTTTCGACCCGCAAATGGGCGCACGCCCGATGAACCGCCTGATTCAGGAAAAAATCCGCAAACCGCTCGCCGACGAACTCCTGTTCGGTAAACTCGCCGAAGGTGGCTTCGTGCTGATAGACTGGGATGCGGCAAAAGAAGAAGCCGTGTTGAAATTCAAGAAAAACAAAGCCAAACCTGAAGCAGCAGCGGTTTGACGGATAAAGGCAAAAGGTCGTCTGAAAACGAAATTTCCGTTTTCAGACGACCTTTTTTGTAATTAACATCCAATTCTCATCTATTCTTGTTCGCGGGAGCGGCTTAAGCCCAATTCCAAATCGGCATGGCGCACAGCCAACTGACGTTCAACTAATTCACGGTAGGTCATTCTTTGATACCCATTAAATATTTTATCCGTCTGTACAACTTCTTAACCCACGAAATATTTACAAATGTATAAATCTTTGTTACAACTTCGCCGTCATACTGCGCATTTTCCCGTGCAGCCCGAAATTTTGCCCGGGCTTCTTCAGGGCCGTCCGCCCAAATGCTCAATGACCAGGACTTGCCGTCAAAGCGGTAAGAAAACATGTACTCATTCATAGGAGAAACCTTATGTATTTTGAAATCTATAAAGACGCAAAAGGCGAATACCGTTGGCATTTGAAAGCAGCCAACCATGAAATCATCGCTCAGGGCCAAGGCTACACCAGCAAGCAAAACTGCCAGCACGCAGTCGATTTGGTGAAAAGCACTACCGCCGCTACCCCTGTAAAAGAGGTATAAAATCCGCTTTTACCCTAAGCCCGCGCCCTACGCGGGCTTTTTTGTCAGTCGCCGAATAGTGGTCATAAATAGCAAAATATCTAATAATTTGAGACCTTTGCAAAATTCCCCCAAATCCCCTAAATTCCTTCCAAGACATTTAGGGGATTTCTCATGAGTACTTTCTTTCAGCAAACCGCACAAGCCATGATTGCCAAACACATCGACCATTTCCCGCTATTGAAGTTGGATCAGGTGATTGATTGGCAGCCGATCGAACAATACCTGAATCGTCAAAAAACCCGTTACCTCCGAGACCACCGCGGCCGTCCCGCCTATCTCCTGTTGTCCATGTTCAAAGCCGTCCTGCTCGGACAATGGCACAGCCTCTCCGATCCCGAACTCGAACACAGCCTCATCACCCGCATCGATTTCAACCTGTTTTGCCGTTTTGACGAACTGAGCATCCCCGATTACAGCACCTTATGCCGCTACCGCAACTGGCTGGCGCAAGATGACACGCTGTCCGAACTGCTGGAACTGATCAACCGCCAACTGACCGAAAAAGGCTTAAAAGTAGAGAAAGCATCCACCGCCGTCGTTGACGCCACCATTATCCAGACCGCCGGCAGCAAACAGCGCCAGGCCATAGAAGTCGATGAAGAAGGACAAGTCAGCGGCCAAACCGCACCGAGTAAAGACAGCGATGCCCGTTGGATAAAAAAAAACGGGTTATACAGACTCGGTTACAAACAACATACCCGTACCGATGAGGAAGGCTATATCGAGAAACTGCACATTACCCCCGCCAATACCCATGAGTGCAAACACCTGTCGCCTTTATTGGAAGGATTATCCAAAGGTACGACCGTCTATGCCGACAAAGGCTATGACAGTGAGGAAAACCGGCAACATCTGGAAGAGCATCGACTGCAGGACGGCATTATGCGCAAAGCTCACCGCAAACATCCGCTGTCGGAAGCGCAAACCAAACGCAACCGATATTTGTCGAAGACCCATTATGTGGTCGAACAAAGTTTCGGTACGCTGCACCGTAAATTCCGCTATGCGCGGGCAGCCTATTTCGGACTGATTAAAGTGAGTGCACAAAGCTACCTGAAGGCGATGTGTTTGAACCTGTTGAAAGCGGCTAACAGGCTAAGTGCGCCTGTTGCTGCCTAAAAGGTGGCCGGATACCTGATTAATCAGGTATCCAAGGGGGATTAAGGGGGAATTTGGGTAGAATCAGTGGATATTTGAAACAAAAACAGCCGAAAATCTTTGTTTGGATCTCGGCTGTCGGGAGGAAAGGAATTTTGCAAAGGTCTCAGGCCGTCTGAATTTCAGACGGCCTTTTTATCTCAATCAAAAATCTGATTTACAAAACGGATTTAACAGTGGCAACCACATTGTCTACGGTAAAGCCGAATTCTTTGAACAGCAAGTCAGCAGGTGCAGACTCGCCGAAGCGGTTGATACCGACCACGGCGCCGTTCAAACCGACGTATTTATACCAACCGTCGGCATGTCCGGCTTCTACGGCTACGCGTGGCAAACCTTCCGGCAGAACGGCGGCTTTATAGGCGGCGTCTTGGCGGTCGAATACATTGGTAGACGGCATGGAAACGACACGTACGGCGATACCTTGTTCTGCCAATACTTTTTGTGCTTCCAGAGCCAATTCAACTTCAGAACCGGTAGCAATTACAATAGCTTGCGCATTACCTTGAGCTTCGCTGATTACATAAGCACCGCGTTTGATGTCGTTCAGTTGTTGCTCATCACGCGCTTGGAATTTCAGGTTTTGACGGCTGAAAATCAGGCTGGACGGATGATCGGCCGCTTTAACGGCTTCAGACCACGCTACCAAAGATTCAACGGTATCACATGGACGCCATACATCCATATTTGGAATCAGGCGCAGAGTGGCAGTTTGCTCGATAGGTTGGTGGGTCGGACCGTCTTCACCCAAACCGATGGAATCGTGGGTAAACACAAATACAGGGTTGATTTTCATCAGCGACGCCATACGCAAAGCATTACGCTCGTATTCGCTGAACATCAGGAAAGTCGCGCCGAATGGTTTAACACCGCCATGCAGGGTAAGGCCGTTCATGATTGCGCCCATGCCGAACTCGCGAACGCCGTAGTGAATATAGTTGCCGCCGTGTTCGCGGGTAACGGAAACGCTGTTTGACCAGTCAGTCAGGTTGGACGGGGTCAAGTCTGCAGAACCGCCCACCAATTCAGGCAGCTCTTTTGCCAAGATTTCGATGCTGTTTTGGCTGGCTTTACGGGTGGCGATGGTTTCTGCTTTGGCGCACACTTCTTTCAATGCGGCTTGAACGTAAGCATCGAAGTTTTCAGGCAGTTTTTTATCCATGCGGCGCACAAATTCTGCGGCTTCGGCAGGATATTTGGCCTGATATTGAGCGAAGAGTTCGTTCCATTCGGCCTCAAGTTTCGCGCCTTTTTCTTTTGCATCCCATGCAGCATAGATCTCTTGAGGGATTTCAAACGCAGGATAAGCCCAACCCAAATGTTTGCGCGTGGCTTCGATCTCGTCCGCACCCAAAGGCGCACCGTGGGTTTTGTGGCTGCCTTCTTTGTTAGCACTGCCTTTGCCGATTAAGGTTTTGCAACAAATCAGGGAAGGTTTGCCGGTTTCGGCTTTGGCCGCCTCAATGGCCGTCTGAATGGCATCAGTATCATGACCGTTTACATTTGGAATCACATGCCAGCCGTAGCTTTCAAAGCGTTGCGGAATATTTTCGGTAAACCATCCGTCCACTTTACCGTCGATGGAAATATTGTTGTCATCATATAAAACAATCAGTTTGCCCAAGCCCAAAGTACCGGCAAGCGAACAGGCTTCATGCGATACGCCCTCCATCATACAACCGTCGCCCATGAAGACGTAAGTGTGGTGGTCAACGATGTTCAAGCCGTCTTTATTGAACTCGGCAGCCAAGATTTTTTCGGCCAAAGCCATACCCACTGCGTTGGCAATACCTTGTCCCAATGGGCCGGTCGTGGTTTCCACGCCGTCGGTGTAGCCGTATTCCGGATGGCCGGGGGTTTTGCTGTGCAGTTGGCGGAAATTTTTCAGATCATCAATAGAAACGTTGTAGCCGGTCAGGTGCAACAGGCTGTAAAGAATCATGGAAGCATGACCATTGGAGAGGACAAAACGGTCGCGGTTGTAGAATTTCGGGTTAGCCGGATTATGATTGAGGAACTTCGTCCACAACACTTCTGCCATTTCCGCCATACCCATAGGCGCACCCGGGTGGCCTGAGTTGGCTTTTTGTACGGCATCGACTGAGAGGAAACGGATTGCGTTTGCCAGTTGAGACATGGTTTGACCTTCCTTGGACAAGATTGGAAATATGAAAAAAGGTGTGCCGATTATCGCCTGAATCAGCCGTGCTTTCAAGGATAGCTTTTGATATTCGCTTTGTCAGACGGCCTGTTTCCACTCGGTTGCCCGAAACGAACAGGATAGATGATATTAACTGTTATTTCGTTTTGAAACAGTGCTTTATATATTTTTATCGTGTAAATAGCAAATCACTATAAGTTTGCATACAGGCTGATTCGTAAACCTTTGAATACTGCCCTTTTCAGACGGCCCTACATCAAACGGCCACAAGGAATCCATCGTTAAGACGAAGTCCCTCTTTTGCTTTGAATAGAGTCAAATGTTATGATTTGTATGCACGCGAAAGGCCGTCTGAAAATATTCACATCAAACTACTACCATGACAACAGGCTTGTGTGCACTTCATCAAGGAACACTGAAATGTCACCAGAAAACCAAGCTGAAAACACCACACCCTCAACAGAAAAAACAGCAAAAGCCACTGCGCCCAAACCTTCCAAACCCAAATCCAGCGTGATTCAAATCCATCCCGAAGGCGAACGCATCCATCCTAAAAAGGCAGAAGGACGCTTTGCCAAACTGCGTATCGCCGCCGTATTGGCGACCCAGTTTGTATTTTACGTTATTCCATGGTTCAACTGGAGCGGCCGTCAGGCGGTTTTATTCAATATCCCTGACCGTCATTTCTTCATTTTCGGACTGTCGCTGGGCATGGGCGATTTGATCTACCTTGCCTTGCTGCTGATGATTTGCGCATTCGGATTGTTTTGGTGGACAACCATTGCCGGTCGTTTGTGGTGCGGCTATTCATGCCCGCAAACAGTTTACACCGAAATTATGCTGTGGATCGACAACTTGGTCGAAGGCGATAGAAACAAACGCCTGAAACTGGAAAAATCGCCTTGGAACTTTACTAAAATTCGCATTAAGGCCACCAAATACCTGCTGATTTTCCTTGTCTGCGCATGGACAGGTATCACTTTTGCAGGCTGGTTTATCCCGATCCGCCAATTTATTCCCGATTTATTCACCGGAGCAGCAGGCGGCGGCGCAATGTTTGCCGCAGCATTTTACGGATTCATGACTTTCTTCTTCGCCCACATCATGCGCGAAAAAGTGTGTCTGCATATGTGTCCGTATGCACGTTTCCAAAGTGCAATGTTTGACAAAGACACGCTGATTATTTCTTACGATACCGAACGCGGCGAACCGCGCGGCGCACGCAAGAAAACCGCCAACAAAGAAGACAGCGGCTTGGGCGACTGCATCAACTGCACCATGTGCGTGCAAGTCTGTCCCGTCGGTATCGACATCCGCGACGGTTTGCAATACCAATGTATCGGCTGCGCGGCGTGTATCGATGCCTGCGACGAAATCATGGACAAAATGGGCTACGAGCGCGGCTTAATCCGTTATACGACCGAAGGCGCGTTGGAACACGAATACCCTGAAAGCGACATCAAAAAACGCTTGAAACGTCCGCGTGTAGCTGGTTATGGCGCAGTACTCCTGGTGGTCATCATCGCCTTCCTGGTCGGCATTTCCACCCGAAAAATGGTCGAAGTCGATATCCTGAAAGACCGTGGCGTCATGGTTCGCGAAAACAGCCAAGGCTGGTTGGAAAATGCCTATAACCTGCGCATTATCAACAATAGTGAAAATGAACAACTGATGACTGCAACCGTCAAAGGCTTTGATGAAATCGCGCTGACCGGCCTGCCTGAAAACGGTATTAAAATTGCGCCGCGGGAAACCGTTACCATCCCGGTACAGGTATCTACCATTCCCGAATACGCCGACAAAGGCAGCCATCCGATTGAATTTACCTTTATCTATCACGAGACCGGCTCTGCCGACTCCAAACCGACTACTTTAGAAGAAAAAGCAACCTTTATCGGAGAATAAACGGTGTCCTCACAACCCAAAATCAAACCTTGGTACAAACATATTTGGCCCTGGGTGCTGATGGCCGGCCCCATCTTCGTCGTTATCGCCAGCGTTTCCATGTTCTTCGTCGCAAAAGAACACACGACAGACTTGGTGTCTGACGATTACTACAAAGACGGCAAACACATCGAAATCCAACTTCACCGCGATGAAGAAGCCGTTAAACGGCAAATTCAGGTGCAGGTCTTAATCAGTCCGGATATGAATGCCGCCAAAGTATTCGTCAGCGGACAATTCGATACCAAACAGCCATTAAACCTATTGTTGATGCACCCAACGCGCAAAGCCGATGACCAAACCGTCAAGCTGCGCGCCGTAACAGCCGAACCACAAAACGGCCGCATGGAATACGAAGCCGTCTTTAAACCTTTACGCCCAACCAATCATTGGTACTTACGCGTTGAAGATGCCTCAGGCGTATGGCGTGTTGAAAACAAATGGATAGTCAGCCAAGGCAATGCAGTCAACCTGACCCCCATGGACAAATTGTTCGACAACGGAAAACAAGCCGCTTCAACAGAACAATAAATCCCGACCCAGGCCGTCTGAAACCTTTCAGACGGCCTGAAATCTTCATACCCTCTTATATTCCCTTCCAAATATGATTTTTTCCGATTGGCGCAGACTTACCGAAAATGAAGTCCGTATGGCAAAACAAGTTTTTGCGGACAGCATAAACTTCCACCGCATCAAAATATATCGCGGCATTCCACTTATACCCAACGCCAATACCGCCATTGCGCCCAATGGAAACATATACTTTCCGCGTAAACACTGCCCCGAAGATTTCACTCAAGCCGGGATCGCCTACAAAATCTGGCTGATTCATGAGCTGACACATGTCTGGCAACACCAGCGCGGTCACAAAGTTTGGCTTTCCGGCCTATTCATCATGCTCAAAGGCGGATACAGAAAACGCAAAGCTTACGCCTACCCCATCCCCTTACCCCACATCAACCAATTAAATATCGAACAGCAGGCAGACCTTATTGCCCACTATTTCGCAGCTACTTTTCTACCCAAAAACATTTACACCCCGCAACAGCCTATTTTTCATACGGCCTTAGCAGATTTTCTTCACAACCCACACGACAAAAATCTATGCCCGAAATACTTGTCGGCAAAAAAACAACACTTCAAAAAGCAGAGTGAACAAATAAGCTATAATGAACAATCCGACACATCATCCAAAAGATCCCAAACCATGCCTTGGAACATACCTATTTTACTTACCTGGATGCGCGTCCTATTAATCCCCGTGTTCACCATCCTATTCTATTTACCGAACACATGGATTCAACCACAAACCGTCAACTGGACAGCCGCTATCATCTTTGCACTTGCCGCTATTACAGACTGGTTCGACGGCTTTTTGGCACGCCGCTGGAAACAAACTTCCGACTTTGGCGCATTCCTTGACCCTGTTGCCGACAAACTCATGGTCGCAGTTGCCCTGCTCCTGCTCGTCAGCCTTGGCAGAACATACGCCATCTTCGCCATGATTATTATCGGACGAGAAATTACCATTTCCGCCTTGCGCGAATGGATGGCACAAATGGGCAAACGCGGCAGCGTTGCAGTGGCCACTATCGGCAAATTCAAAACTACTGCCCAAATGATCGCCATCTTCCTTTTACTTATCGGTACGGACAAATATAACGACCCTTTCTATCTCATTGGTAACATATTGATGTTTATAGCATCTGTATTGACCATCTGGTCCATGTGCTACTACCTGAAAATGGCATGGAGAGAATTCAAATAAAATTTTTAAAAAAATAAAAACAAAACACTTGACGCACACAATTAAATCCATAATAATTGCGTCTTCTTCGATATACGAAGCAACAAATATCAGAGCGGGAATAGCTCAGTTGGTAGAGCGCAACCTTGCCAAGGTTGAGGTCGCGAGTTCGAGACTCGTTTCCCGCTCCATACTGATTACTTGTTGATTGTTCTTTTTCAATATGCGGGAATAGCTCAGTTGGTAGAGCGCAACCTTGCCAAGGTTGAGGTCGCGAGTTCGAGACTCGTTTCCCGCTCCAGTTTAATTTCAGATGCACTCAAATGCGGGAATAGCTCAGTTGGTAGAGCGCAACCTTGCCAAGGTTGAGGTCGCGAGTTCGAGACTCGTTTCCCGCTCCATTAAATCATGCATCCGAATACGCGGGAATAGCTCAGTTGGTAGAGCGCAACCTTGCCAAGGTTGAGGTCGCGAGTTCGAGACTCGTTTCCCGCTCCAGTTTCATACTACAACACTCAAACGTAGTTTTGGCGAGATAGCAAAGTGGTTATGCAGCGGATTGCAAATCCGTCTACGCCGGTTCGATTCCGACTCTCGCCTCCATCCCTTTCATGGCGGGGTGGCAGAGTGTTTATGCTATAAGGGGTGCAACCCTTATATAGGCCGGTTCAAATCCGCGCCCCCGCCTCCAATTTCTCAATTTACTGTCTACGCCCGGGTGGTGAAATAGGTAGACACAACGGACTTAAAATCCGTCGGCCCTAAACCGGCCGTGCCGGTTCGATTCCGGCTCCGGGCACCAATAAATATCTGAATTCATTGAAAAACCTAATATTCCAAATTTCTAATTGACAGCTTATTTGTAAGGCTGTCTTTTTTGTTTGTGCCTTATTTGTGTCTAACTTGCGCCATTTGTGTCAAATGTGACAAGATCGTGCAAAGGTCTCAGGCTATGACAATGAGGAAGACCGGTAGCATCTGGTAATCATCGTTTGCTGGACGGCATTATGCGCAAAGCCCACCGTAACCGTCCGCTGATGGAAGCGTAAACCAAACGTAACCGACATCTATCGAAGACCCGTTATGTGGTCGAACAAAGCTTCGGTACGCTGCACCGTAAGTCCCGCTACACTCGGGTAGCCTATTTCGGTCTGATTAAAGTGAGTGCACAAAGCCATCTGAAGGCAATGTGTTTAAACCTGTTGAAAGCGGCTAACAGGCTAAGTGCGCCTGTTATTACCTAAAAGGCGGCCCGGATACCTGATTATCGGGTATCCGGGGAGAATAAAGAGGGAGGGGGGGTTGAGTAGAATCAGTGGATACTTGGAGCGAGAACAGCCGAAAATCTATGTTTGGATTTCGGCTGCTGGAAGGAAAAGGAATTTTGCAAAGGTCTCATTTTAAAATTTCCCAAAATGATAAGGCCGTCTGAAAATCCTTTTTCAGACGGCCTTATCATTCAAATCAGAAGGACTTAAACCAAGTTCTCCAGCATCCATTTAACGTAACGGCTGACGCCTTGTTTTACATCCAAAAATTCTTCTTTATACCCGGCTTCGCGCAGCTTGGTAATATCCGCTTGAGTAAAGCTCTGATATTTGCCTTTAAGTGCATCGGGGAATGGGATATAGCGAATAAGCTCTTCTTCAACCAACTCTTTCAAACTCATTTCAGGCTTGCCTTCGGCTGTACGGCAGGCGTTGACGGTGGCAGCGGCAAGTTCGTTAAACTGTTGGCTGCGGCCTGTACCAAGGTTAAAGATACCTGAAAGCTCAGGATGATCGAAGAAGTAAAGGTTAACCTTGGCAACGTCTTCTACGCTGACAAAGTCGCGTGTTTGCTCGCCGTTACCATAGCCGTCATTAGCGCCAAACAGGTTAACATAGCCATGCTCGCGGTATTGATGAAAATGGTGGAAGGCGACGGACGCCATTCGGCCTTTGTGTTGCTCCTGTTGTCCGTAAACATTGAAGTAGCGGAAGCCGACAACTTGGGCTGTCAGACCTTCTTTCATGCGACGACGCAATACTTGGTCAAACAAGAATTTAGAGTAGCCATATACATTGAGTGGTTTTTCCAGTTCGCGCTCTTCGCGGAAGATTTCACCTTTGCCGTACACGGCGGCACTGGAAGCATAGAGGAACGGAATACGTTCGTCCTGACACCAATCTAAGAGGTCGAGCGTGTACTGATAGTTGTTGTCCATCATATAAAGGCCGTCATGATTCATGGTGTCGGAACATGCGCCTTGATGGAAAACCGCTTCAATATTGTCGTAAGGCAAAAGATGGCCGCGCACTTGGCGGATAAATTCGTGTTTATCAAGATAGTGGGCAATTTCACACTCGACAAGGTTTTTAAATTTTTCACCTTTGCTCAGATTGTCGACGGCAACAATGTCGGTAATACCGCGCTGGTTAAGTGCTTTGACGATGTTGCTGCCGATAAAGCCGGCTGCGCCTGTTACGATAATGGTCATAATGAGTTTCCTTTATTTTGATTTTTCAGACGGCCTTGAAGTAATCATGCCGTCTGAAAATAAAAACTTTTCTGTCTGGATTATTTTCCAACTCTATTTTCAGACGGCATTTAGAATTTTAAGGCCGTCTGAAACAATCATTATTGCTCTTCCAATGCCTTATTCAACTCTGCAAACGAGCAAACCGCCGTACCAAGTTTTGCCACGACAACGCCCGCTGCCGTATTAGCAAGGTGCATCGCTTCAGGCATGGTATAGCCTGCCGCCAAACCCAAGCCCATTCCGGCAATAACGGTATCGCCCGCACCGGATACATCATAGACTTCTTGAGCCCTTGTAGGCTGATAAATCGGCTTGCCCTCATTGAACAGGGTCATACCCTCTTCGCTTCGGGTCAGCAAAATCGCGGTCAAGTCGAGATGACGGCGCAGATTTTGGGCTTTTTCGGTCAAATCGTTTTCGTTTTTCCAGCTGCCCACCACTTCTTTCAATTCTGCACGGTTAGGCGTAATCAGCGTAGCGCCGGCATATTTTTCGTAATCATCGCCTTTCGGGTCGATTAAAACGGGTTTACCGGCCTGTTTCGCCCAATCGATCATATCGGAAATATGCGACAAACCGCCCTTGCCGTAATCTGAAAAAATAATGGCATCGTATTCAGGCAACACTTCTCGATATTGATGTTTGATTTGTTCCAATACCTCACGATGAGGCTGCTCTTCAAAATCAAGTCGGATAAGCTGCTGGTTGCGAGCAACAACTCGCAGTTTGACAGTAGTCGCAATTTGTTTGTCGCGCATCAGATAGGAAGAAACACCGTCTTGCACCATCAACGCATCCAGTGCATCTGCAGCTTCATCATCGCCAGTTACGGACAACAGCCCTACTTTGCCACCCAATGAGGCGATATTGCGCGCAACGTTTGCCGCACCACCCGCGCGTTGGTCGATACGTCCGATTTTCGCCACCGGCACGGGCGCTTCGGGCGAAATACGGGACACGTCGCCAAACCAATAGCGGTCGAGCATCACATCGCCGACAACCAAGACTTTGGCTTGTGCAAAACGGGATTTGAGAGTTTCTTGTTGGAACTTGGTGGGCATATTGCCTCCGTTATGTTTTTTTCAGACGACCTCAACCTGTAAGGTCGCCTGAAAATCAGTTTGCTTCAAGGTTTACCACGCGGTTCACTTCACGCAATACGGCTACCGGATCGGCAGCTTTGGTTACCGGGCGGCCCATTACCAAATAGGTTGAACCTGCAGCCAAGGCTTCAGCCGGTGTCATAATACGGCGTTGGTCGTCATTATTGCCGGCAACGTCCAAGCGGATGCCCGGTGTTACCAAGACAAAATCCTGTCCCAATTCACGGCGCAATGGTGTGGCTTCTTGAGCGGAACATACCACGCCGTCCAAGCCTGAACTTTGCGCCAGTTTCGCCAAGCGGATGACTTGTTCTTCAGGGGCAATGTTCAAACCGATTTCTGCCAAGTCACTTTGTTCCATGCTGGTCAACACGGTTACGCCGATCAAAAGCGGCTTGGTTTGATATCCGGCAACGGCTTCTGCTGCAGCTTCCATCATACGGCGGCCACCGGAGGCGTGCATATCGACCATCCAAACGCCCATATCGGCGGCAACTTTACAGGCCTGAGCGACTGTATGGGGAATATCGTGGTATTTCAAATCGAGGAAAAGTTTGAAACCTTGATTGATTAAGCTTTCTGCCAAATTGCGGCCGGTTGCAGTAAACAGCTCTTTGCCGATTTTGATTTGACACAATGTCGGGTCAAGATTACGGACAAATCCAAGCGTATCTTTTTCGTTGGCAAAATCGAGGGCGACGATGACGGGAGTACGTTGTTGCTGAGTTTGGAAGTCGGAGATCAAGGGATTCATAAGATGCCTGCGGATAAACGGTTATAGCTTCGATTTTAACAGCTTTTGTACACAAAAGGCCGTCTGAAAGTATTTTTTCAGACGGCCTCATGATTTTACTTTGGCAAAACTTATTTGCCCAAACCTTTCAATACTTCGGCTTTCACGGCTTCTACTGCTTGGGTGCCGTCAACTTTGATGTATTTAGGCGCATGTTCGCCTTCCAGTTTGCTGTAAAAATCAACCAAAACTTCGGTTTGCTCGTGGTAAACGGCAAGGCGTTTTTTCACGGTTTCTTCTTTGTCGTCGTCGCGTTGAATCAAATCTTCGCCGGTTACGTCGTCTTTGCCTTCAACTTTAGGCGGATTGTAGGTAACGTGGTAAGTACGGCCGGAAGCCAAATGCACGCGGCGGCCGCTCATGCGGTCGACAATCACGCTGTCAGGTACATCGATTTCAACTACGGCATCCAAATCCACACCAGCTTCAACCATGGCTTCGGCTTGTGCCAATGTGCGTGGGAAACCGTCAAACAGGAAACCGTTTTTGCAGTCGTCTTGGGCAATGCGCTCTTTAACCATACCGATAATGATGTCGTCGCGAACCAAACCGCCTTCATCAATGATTTTTTTTGCTTCCAAACCCAGCGGAGTGCCTGCTTTGATGGCAGCGCGGAGCATATCGCCGGTAGAGATTTGAGGAATGCCGAATGCAGCAGTGATGAATTGAGCCTGTGTGCCTTTGCCGGCGCCTGGTGCGCCCAACAATAATACTTTCATGATGAGTCCTTCTTGGTTTATGGATTTGATGTTTGTTTAATTCTACACGCCTTGCGTTTATCGTTCAAAACTGCAGACGGCCTGCTCTGCGCCAAAGTGCTGCCACGCATCATCGCGCATTTCGATAAACCAGCTGTCTTCGGGGAAGCGTTCCAATGCGTCTTTCAACGTGGAAAGTAGGTTTTGGGACAAGGCTTTTGCCAAATATTCTTCCTCGTTGGCTTCTGCCGCTTTGTCCGGCTGTTGCGCCAAACCGAGGGCGCGTGTCCGATGGCCGTGTGCCAGATAGTTGAGCGCAATCACTTTTTGCGCCCAAAGCTGGGGAATGTCGGGGCTTTCCTGCAACAACACCGATAAAATCGATACAGCGACCGCCAACCGTCCGCCGGTCATGCGTAAATCTAAAGACTGGTTGGGCGGCAGGGTGCTGAGCATTTCTGCCATGCGAAACCAAAATTCGCCGCTGGCCTCGTCGGGCGCGGCCACTTTCAACATTTCGTAGTTGAACTCTTGATCGTCGTCTTTGACCAGCAAAGCGACATCGGCAAGCAGTTTTTGTTCGTCACGGCTCAAATGGCGTAAATCATTCATGTTTTTTTTCCTTTCAGACGGCCTCGAACACAGCCCTTACCCTGTCCAAATCTTCCTGCGTATCCACGCCGGCAGCAGGCGCTTCTTGGGTGATTTCAACAGCAATCGGATAACCGTGCCACAGGACGCGCAATTGTTCCAGAGATTCAATGGTTTCCAAAGGAGAAACTTCCATTTCGGAATAGCGTTGCAGGAAACCTGCACGATAGGCATAAATGCCGATGTGGCGCAAAACAGCTGTTTCTGAAGGTAATTCGCGTTTTTCGGCGCGCATGGCGTCGCGCGGAAAAGGAATCGGGGCGCGGCTGAAATAGATGGCGTTGCGGTTTTTGTCGAGGATGGCTTTGACAACGTTAGGATTCATAAACTCGTCAAAATCGTGCAATTCGTGGGCGGCCGTCGCCATTTGCACATTGTTTTCAACCAAAACTTCAGCCGTACGGTTGATGAGTTCGGGATCGATTAAAGGCTCGTCGCCTTGTACGTTCACAACAATCAGATGCTGCGGCAGTTTCAGCGTATTGGCCGCTTCGGCAAGACGCGTTGTACCGCTTTCGTGTTGATTGGAAGTCATGACCACTTCGACACCATGCGCCTGACAGGCCGTCTGAATATCGGGATGGTCGGTAGCAACGACAACACGCGCGGCCTTGCTTTTCGCCGCCTGTTCGGCGACACGCACAACCATCGGTTTACCGTGAATATCGGCTAAAGCCTTTCCCGGCAGACGTGAAGAATCCAACCGCGCCGGAATTAATACGACAAATTCGGTCATGCTTTCAGTTCCTCTTCGCTTAACGGGCGCGCTTCGTTTTCCAACATATAAGGGATGCCGTCACGAATCGGATAAGCCAGCTTCGCCTGACGGCTCCACAATTCCTGTTTGTCTTGATGGTATTCGAGTTTGCCTTTGGTCACAGGACAAACAAGGATGTCTAAGAATTTTTTTTCCATGGGGTTACTTTCGGGTTTGATGGTTTTAGCGAAACTTGCTGCACTCGTTTTCAGACGGCCTTTTTTGTATCGACAACATCAGCCGCCATTTTATATTTATTCATTCTACTTATTTGATGCCTTAGGGCAAGCAGGAGCAGGATTTTTCCCACTACACATTATTTGATAAAAATCCTTCTCCAACTTAGGAAGATTTTTTTGGCTGAATCTTTCGGTTTTTTTATGTATTAATGTCATAACAGGCACTACGGAAGCTTCCATATAACGCGATGTTTTATTTAAAATAGATTGCCCTTCGGGACTACTATAAAAATCAATCATAGCATCTACTTCTTTTTGTGTATAAACAGTTTTCATACCGTTCAATGTTATTTGGCGCAACTCTGCATATACTGCAGGCGTTCGAATCTCAGCATACATCTGACGCAAATATTTGCTCATCACTGCTTTCAGCTGACGTTGCTTACTCTCTGGAGCATTTGCTAACATTTCTTTTACTTGCGGAAAACTCATGACCATTTTTTCAGAATCTTGAAAAACTTGATCAAATATTAAATCTGCCTTCTGTACTTGATATAAACGCTCCAGCGACTCATCGCTCGGTGTAGCGGCAAACGCATTGGCACACAAGGCCAAAGCAGCAAAAGGCAACAATAAAGTTTTCAATTTCATTTTTTCTCCTTTTTAAGGCTTAGGGGAAATGGCAACAATAGTGAGCAGCAATTTTTTCAGGTTCATAAATTTCCTTATTATTAAAGGCGAATCACAACAAAGCATCCATTAATTTCAGGAGACCTATTAGGAATCTTCCAGCTGCTCCAACACGAACGCCGCCAAATTAGGTTCGATTATCGCACAAACAGGCAATACCCATACATGATTCAGATTAAGGCCGTCTGAAAACTTGACCGCATCCTTTTCCGTAATAATGACCACATCCGCATTGGGCAAGTCCGCTGCTGCGATGTCGGCATGGTCGGGCAAGGCAACGGTTTGATTCAAGGTAATGCCCATATTCCGCAACGAATCGAAAAAACGCTCCGGCTTGGCAATACCCGCGACGGCGGCGACGGTTTGATTTCCCAAGCCTTCTAAATCCAATTTTTCAGACGGCCTGTTCAAACAGTAAATCTGCCCTGTTTCAATATGGCTGGCAAACATATTTTCAGACGGCCTGAATGCCGTATCTGCTTGCCCCCCGCTGACGACAACCGCATCAACGGAAGCCAACCGAGACAAAGGTTCACGCAAACTGCCGTTGGGCAGTGAATCCAAATCCGTCCGACCAGTATCCGCCGCCGGAAATACAGCAATTTCCATATCGCGTTGCAAGGCATAATGTTGCAAGCCGTCGTCGGCCACAATCAATTCAAGCTCCGGATGCGCTGCAAGCAATGCCCTGCCTGCTTCTGCACGACTGCTGCCTACCGCCGTCGGCGCACCGGTTTGGCGAAACAGCAATAAAGGCTCGTCGCCTGCATCTGCCGTACTACTGGCTGTATTCAATACATGAACTGCTTTGCTCTTGCGCCCGTAACCTCGGCTGATGATACCGACCTTAACGCCCTTTTCCTGCAAACCCGACACCAACGCGGCGACTATCGGCGTTTTTCCTGTTCCGCCTGCATGGATATTACCGACCACCACCACTGGCACAGGCAATTTTTCGCTTTTCAGACGGCCTGAAACAAAATCATCGCGCCGTTTCGCCGCAATTTTGGCAAACAGCCTGGACAATGGTTTTAACAGCAAAGTCAAAAACGGATTGGGGGATTGCCAATGGCGTTCGATAATCTGGTGGAGTTTGGGCATACGCACGGCTTTTGAAGCAAAAATCAAACGATAATATAACACAAGCCTGCCTAGACAAGGCCGTCTGAACATGCGGCTTTGATAATATTAAAACAAAGGGCGCAAGTTTCATGAAAACGAATACAACGAATCGCTCTAAAACCCTTATAATTCAGCTTTCCAAAATTTTTTCTGTTTCGCAATGTCCGAACTTTTCGCGCCCTCCTCCATTTCCGTATCCGAGCTCAATGCCCTCGCCAAAGCCTTGCTGGAAGACCATCTCGCAGGCTTGTGGATTGCTGGCGAAGTATCCAACCTGACCCGTGCCGCCAGCGGACATTATTATTTCTCGCTCAAAGACAGCCGCGCGCAGGTGCGTTGCGCAATGTTTAAGGGTGCAGCCATACGTTTGGCGAAGCCTTTGAAAGAAGGCGACCATATCGAAGTATCAGGGAAAATCAGTATTTACGAAGCGCGGGGCGAATTTCAGATTACCGTAAACGAAGTACGGCTCAAAGGCTTGGGGCAGCTTTACGAAGCCTATGAACGATTGAAAGCTCAGTTGCAGGCGGAAGGCGCATTTGCGGCGGAACGCAAAAAACCGTTGCCTACCCACCCGCAATGTATCGGCATCGTCACCAGCCTGGCAGCGGCAGCATTGCGCGATGTCGTGACCACCTTAAACCGCCGCGCGCCCGAAATTCCCGTTATTGTTTATCCGACGCCCGTTCAAGGCACAGGCAGCGAGTTACAAATTGCCCAAACGATTAAAACAGCTTCGCAACGCGCCGAATGTGACGTATTGATTGTCTGTCGTGGCGGCGGCAGCATTGAAGACTTGTGGGCGTTTAATGAAGAGCCGGTTGTGCGCGCCATCGAAGCCTGCGCAATTCCCGTTGTCAGCGGCGTGGGACACGAAACCGATTTCACACTCGCCGATTTCGTCGCCGACGTGCGCGCACCCACGCCAACCGGCGCGGCAGAATTGGTCAGCCCCAACCGCCAAGAATCGTTACACCGCCTCGCCCAAGCGCAAGGCCGTCTGAAAACCGTTTTGGAACAACGCTATTTCGATGCCAGCCAAAAACTCGACTGGCTCGCACGGCAAATCCGTCATCCGCGCCAAAAACTTGACGAGCAGCGCGCTTCAATCAGCAAGCTGGCGCAAATGCTGTCTTACTCGATGACGCAAAACCTCCGCGCCCACACCGCCCGTTTTGAACGCCAAACCCAAACTCTGAAACATTGCCGTCCTGATGTTTCCGTTTACAAAAACAATATTGACCGTTTTCAGACGGCCCTGTCGCATTCCTTCCGCCAGCTGCTTACCTACCGCCGTCAAAGCCTGATAGCCCAAGCTGCATTGCTCGAAGCCGTCTCGCCGCAGCATATCCTGGAACGCGGCTTCTCGGTCGTCAAAAACACTCGCGGACAAGTCATCCGCAATGCCGATACGTTGAAGCAAGGTCAAAAACTGCACATCACTTTTGCCGACGGCGAAACCGACGTACGCGTGACCAAAGAGCAGGCGCAGGGCGAGTTGTTTGACTGACAAAATAAAGGCCGTCTGAAACTTGATGCGATTGAAGTGAAACTATGTCTGCCTTTTAAAAATCCTTAACCTGCCAATGCGGTATAATGCCTCATCTGCATACGCAGCATATACGGAAACATTATGGACAACTCACAAAATACAGAAAATCCGACTCCTCCACGCAACTCCATCCGCAAAAACAGCATTTACCTGCTGCCCAATTCCTTTACCATCGCCGCACTGTTTTGCGCCTTCTTCGCCATTACCCAGTCCATGCACGGACGTTATGAAACGGCGGCGATTGCAGTTTTCCTTTCCATGCTGCTCGACGGCATGGACGGACGCGTTGCGCGGCTGACCAACAGCCAAAGCGCGTTCGGCGAACAGCTCGACAGCCTTGCCGATATGGTCAGTTTCGGCGTGGCGCCTGCCCTGATTGCCTACAAATGGCAACTTTGGCAGTTTGGCAAAATCGGCTATTCCGTCGCCTTTATCTACTGCGCCTGCGCCGCCCTGCGTTTGGCACTGTTCAACACACTTATCGGCAAAGTCGATAAACGTTGGTTTATCGGCGTTCCAAGCCCGACCGCCGCTGCGTTGATTGTCGGCCTGATTTGGGTCAACCACAGCGTCGAGCGTTTCCCCAACGTGCATTGGTGGGCATTGGGTATCACCCTGTTTGCCGGCATTTCCATGATTGTGCAGATTCCGTTTTGGAGCTTCAAAGAAATCAATATCCGCCGCCAAGTGCCGTTTATGGGCATGGTGTTGGCCGTATTGATTCTGCTTTTGATCAATTGGGAGCCTTCGCTCGTCCTCTTCCTATTTTTCCTCGGTTACAGCCTGTCCGGTTATGTGATGGCAATCATCCGTTGGTTTAAAAAACGCCATAAAGCACACAAACACGACAAGGCCGTCTGAAATGTGGTCTTGGGACATCATCTTTGCCCTGCTCGCCGTCGGCAGCGCGGCGGGCTTTATTGCCGGACTATTCGGCGTAGGCGGCGGCACGTTGATTGTCCCCGTTGTCTTATGGGCGTTGCAGCTGCAAGGCATAGGCGGCCACCCCTATGCCCAGCATCTTGCCATCGGCACTTCCTTTGCCGTAATGGTGTTTACCACCTTCTCCAGCATGTATGCCCAGCATAAAAAACACGCCATCGATTGGGCGACCGTCCGCCGAATGACGCCGGGCATGATACTTGGCGTACTCCTCGGCGCGGTGTCGGCAAAATATATGCCGACGCTGGCTTTGCAGGTTTTCTTCATTGCATTTCTTGCCTTTATCGCACTCAAAACCCTACGCGATTCCAAACCCAAACCTTCACGCACCCTGCCTGCCCTCCCCGGCCTGACAGCCGTCGGCACGCTTTTTGGGGCGGCTTCGAGTTGGGTCGGTATCGGCGGCGGTTCGCTATCCGTTCCATTTCTACTGTATTGCAACTTTCCGGCGCACCGCGCCATTGGCACATCTTCAGGTTTAGCATGGCCGATTGCGATTGCCGGCACCATCGGCTATTTTGCCAACGGTTTGCATATTGCCAACCTGCCTGAAGGCACGGTAGGCTTTATCTATCTTCCGGCCGTGGCCATATTGAGCGTTGCCACCATCCTCTTTGCTCCGCTCGGCGTAAAAACGGCGCACAAGCTGCCCGCCCGAAAACTCAAAATTGCTTTCGGCATTATGTTGCTGCTGATTGCCGCCAAGATGGCTTGGAATTTGATACACTAATCTTTCTTGTGAAAAAGGCTGTCTGAAAATCTTTCAGACGGCCTTTTTAATGGCAATAAAACAAACTAAATAAAACCTTTTTACCTTACCCGATTTGCCCCATCGCAAATACGGCCAAGCGCCATATCGCCCATCCTGCCACCAATAATCCGGCGCACAAACGAACCATGCGTTTTTGCAGAAAGGTTTTCAACTGCGCTGCAAATATACCCATCGCAAGCAGGTTCGGCAATGTCCCCAATGCAAACGCCAGCATATACAGCCCGCCGTGCAAGGCATTGCCGCTGCCCAAAGCATACAAAGACGCGCTGTACACCAAACCGCAAGGCAGCCAACCCCAAAGCACGCCCACGCCGAAACAGGCAGGCACCGATTTAATAGGCAGCAATTTGTTCAGCAAAGGATTCAGGCGTTTCCATATCGGTTTGCCGATGCCTTCGATTTTGGTTGCAGCAGTTGAAATACCGGCAAGATACAGACCGAGCAACAGCAGCAAAACATTGGCGGCAATATACAAACCATTTTGAACCGCGCGCGTATCGTCCAAGGAAATGCCGACCTGCCCGACCAAGCCGACCAACAGACCAATGACGACATAGCTGCTGATGCGCCCCAAGTTCAACAATACAATCAGCCCGATTCGGTTTAAATGTGGCGGCAGCTGTAAAGCGAATGCGCTGCTCAATCCGCCGCACATGCCGACACAATGTGTTCCACCAAAAAAGCCGAGCAGAAAAAGAGTAAGAAATGTGATTTCTTGATTCATGGTTTTTAATGATTCAAACGAATGGATGAGGCCGTCTGAAACTTTTCAGACGGCCCTAAGAATACAGGATAAGCTTTTCCGCCCATCCTCTTCACACTTTAGAAAAGCAATTAACTGCGTGCGCGTACGTCAAATGCCTGACGCAAACCTTCGCCAATCATGACCAGCAAAAGCAGCATCACCGTCAGCGTAGCAACGGCAGACAAGCCGATCCACCACGCGTCCAAGTTGTCTTTGCCTTGCGCCAACAACTCGCCCAAACTTGCCTGTGAGGCAGGTACGCCCAAGCCCAAGAAGTCCAAACTGGTCAGGGCGAGTACCGCACCGGAAATACGGAAAGGCAGGAAGGCCAATACCGGCGTCAAGCTGTTGGGCAGGATGTGGCGCCACATGATTTCACGATTGCTCACGCCCATCGCGCGCGCCGCCAAAACATAATCGGTCTGACGGTTTTTCAAAAACTCGGCGCGGACATAGTCGGACAAGCCCATCCAGCCGAAAAGCGACAGCAACACCAGCAAAATCAACAGCCCCGGATTAAAGAACGAAGACAGGATAATCAAGAGGTACAACTCCGGCATACCGCCCCAAACCTCGATAAAACGCTGCATCAGAAGGTCGGTTTTACCGCCAAAATAACCCTGTACCGCGCCTGCAACCACGCCGATTACGGTAGTCACCACAGTCAACACCAAGGCAAACAGCAGCGAATCGCGGAAACCGTAAACCAAGCGCGCCAACAGGTCGCGGCCGCGGTCGTCCGTTCCCAAGATATGCCGTTCGGACGGTTTGGCCGGATCGGGTGCCGTATCAAAATCGTTCAAGGTATCGGCATCGTAAGGATTGGGCAGGTAAAGGGCAAAATTGCCGTCTGAGGTAATGTTGTGGCGGATAAGCGGATCCAGATAATCCGCAGGCGTATCGAAATCGCCGCCAAATGTGGTTTCGTTATATTCGTTTACCAAGGGGAAGAAATACTCGCCCTGATAGCGTATCCACAAAGGTTTGTCGTTGCTCCACAAAGGAGCAAGCAAAGTGACGACAAACAAAACGGCCAAAATCCGCAAAGCCAACCAACCGCGCTTATGCTGCTTAAAGGCTTGCCAAGTAGGGTTTGAAGTAGATTTTTTCTTTTTCATGGTTCGAAACATTCTTTAATAATGGATTGAAGATATTTTCAGACGGCCTTATTTCTGTCCGCCAAAGTGAATGCGCGGATCGACCCATGAATAAGAAATATCCGACACCAATTTAGCCAACAACCCCATCAGCGTGAACACATACAGCGTACCCATTACGACAGGATAATCGCGTTTCATCACTGCCTCATAAGACAGCAAACCCAAACCATCCAGCGAGAACAACGTTTCAATCAGCAGGCTTCCGGTAAAGAATGCGCCGATAAATGCGGCCGGGAAACCGGTAATCAGAGGAATCATGGCATTGCGGAAAATATGCTTCCACAAAATCTGTTTCTCAGGCAAGCCCTTAGCTCGCGCGGTATAAACATATTGACGGCGGATTTCTTCAAGGAACACGTTTTTCGTCAATACGGTCATCACCGCCAAGTTGCCTGCCACCGAAGCGGTAATCGGCAAAGCCATATGCCACAAATAATCTTTGACTTTACCTGCCCAAGAGAGCGTATCAAAATCATCGCCGACCAAGCCACCCTGCGGAAACCAGGCAAAAAAGCTGCCGCCGCCAAACAACACCAGCAACACCAAGCCCAAGACAAACGGCGGTACGGTATAGCCGACCAAAATGATCATACCCGTAATCGTATCGAAACGGCTGCCATCCCTGACCGCCTTGGCAATACCCAACGGAATACATATCAAATAAGTCAGGAAAAACGTCCACAAACCCAAACTCATCGATACCGGCATTTTTTCTTTCACCAATTCAAACACAGTTTGGTGATGGAAAAAGCTCTCGCCCAAATCGAAACGGGCGAATTTCCATACCATATCGGCAAAACGCGTCAAAGGCGGCTTGTCGAAACCGTATAAAGCATTCAGCGCGGCCAAATCTTCCGCACTGATGCGGTTGCCGTTTTTGGCCAAAGTTCCGGGCATACTGTGTCCCGCCGTTTCGCCGCCAACCGCGCCCTGCGTCAGCTGCTGAACCATCTGCTCCACCGGGCCGCCGGGAACAAACTGAATCACGGCGAAAGTAATCGCCAAAATCCCCAACAGCGTGGGAATCAAAAGGAGCAAACGATGAAAGATATAACGCCACATGGTTAAGTGTTCCTCTATTTTTTTGATTTGAAGGCCGTCTGAAACCGCTTGCTTCAGACGGCGTTATCGTAACGGATTAATAAGCGTTTGGACGATGATTTACTTCTCCAAAGCCTCCAGCAATTTTTTCTCAATCAAATCCGCGTCAAAGGATTTGGCAATCAGCTCGAAGCGCGAGTCGCGGCGCCATGAAACCTGATTTGCGCCCCATTGTCCGTCCACCCAGTTGAGCCATACCCAAGTACCGAGCACTTGGAACACGCCTTTAGCGCGGACGAGGCCGTCTGTCAATTTAGGCAGGTCGTTGAAGAAATCGGTCAATTTTTCGCCGTCGAAATCGCGCCCGGCAGGGAAAGTAAAGCCTTGAGACTGGAAACCCATGGTGTTGTCCGGCAGGGCTTTGAGGCGGTAGCGCGATTTTTCGACCACGGGAATATCAAGCCACTGGATGTCGAGTTGCGCATTTTGGACTTCAACCACTTTGGCTTTGGGCGGGAACAGTTTGGCCGCTTTATCATGAAATTCGGCCAGTTGCTCCGGCGTGCACAAGTCGGTTTTGCTGGCGACCAATACGTCGCAAATGCCGATTTGGTCTTTATACAAAGCCTGTTGCGCGTAATCGGGATTAATAAACTGGCGCGGATCGACAACGGTAAAGACGGCGCCGATTTCCAGCATGCTGTCGAGCGGCTTGGCTTTCAGTTCGTCGATAACGCTGGCGGCGTGTGCCAGGCCGCTGGCTTCAATCATCAAGCGGTCGGGTTGGGCATCGCGCAGCATTTTTTGTACGGTCGTCCCCATTTGCGCGCCGGCGGTACAGCACAAACAGCCGCCGGCGATTTCTACCACGGGAATGCCGTTGTCGCTCAAGACGGCGCCGTCAATGCCGATTTCGCCAAATTCGTTGACGATGATGACCCATTTTTCATTCGGGTCTTTTTGCGCCATCAGACTTTTGAGTGCGGTGGTTTTGCCTGTTCCGAGAAAGCCTGAAATCAGGTGGACTTTGGTCTTTTTTACTTCTGACATTTTTTACAAATTCCTGTTAAAACAACATGTTCTTCTTTTAATGAGAAACCGGTTTCAGCCACGCCTGCACGCAAGGCCGCCCATTCTTGGCTCAAGGTCTGCTCATCCGCCGTACCGCATTCGGTGCAAACCAAAATAAACGCGCTGTGGTGCGCCTCTGTTTCTTCGTGGTCGTGGCAATGGTCGTTGCACTCGTGCTGCGCGTGGCTGCACAAAATATAGCCGTTGACCGCCGCCACTTTGTGCAAAACTCCCTGTTCCGCCCAAAAATCAAGGGCGCGGTAGGCCGTCGGCGGCGCAACCACACCCTCGCTTTGCTGCTGCATCTGCGACAGAACGTTGTAGGCTTTAATCACGCCGCTTTGTTTCAAAACAATATCAAGCACTTGCTCACGCAATGCGGTTACCTGCACGCCATCGCGCTGCGCTTGTTCTAAGATTTTTTGTTTGATTGCGTTCATAACTGAAACAGCCTTTCAGACGGCCTTGTTAATAAAAAATTACATTATAGCGTGTTTACTCAATTTCAGATAACAAAGAGGCCGTCTGAAACGTTCAGACGGCCTGATGCCGATTACTTAAACCAAGATTTAATTTTTCCAAACAAAGACATGCTTTGTTTTTCAAACGTTTCTTCCTTCGCCGGAGCAGGCGCGTCACGGTAAACTTTCATGCCTGCAAAGGTCTGGGCAACCGGCATGATTTCGATGGAATTGACGTTCATCCGCGCAGGACGCTGGTAGAGCCATAAAGCGGTATCGGCAATATCTTGCGGCTGGATAAACTCGACATTCTCATAAACCTCGGCCGCACGCTGGTCGTCGCCTTTGAAACGGACGTTGGAAAACTCGGTATCGCCGCACAGGCCCGGTTCGATATTGGTAATACGGATATTTTTGTCTGCCAATTCGGCGCGCAGATTCATGCTAAATTGGCGCACAAAAGCCTTGGTCGCGCCATAGACATTACTGCCGGGATAAGCATAACTGCCGGCAATAGAACCCAAATTGATGATGTAGCCCTGTTTGCGCGCAACCATTTGCGGCAAAATCTGGCGGGTCAGAAAAGTCAGGCCGATGATATTGGTTTGAATCATGGTTTCCCAATCGCCAAAATCGGCTTTATCGGCAGTATCCAAACCCAAAGCCAAACCTGCATTGTTGATCAGGCAATCGATTTCGGATAAATGCTCGGGCAGGCTGTTCAAAGCGTTTTGAATCGACTCAGTGCGAGAAACATCCATTTCCAAAAGGTAAAACTGCTCGCCCAATTCCTCTGCCAACTGCTGCAATTTGTCTTCGCGCCGTGCCGCACCAATGACATGATAGCCTGCCGCAACAAAAGTACGGCACATTGCCGCGCCGAATCCTGCCGATGCCCCGGTAATCAAAATTGCCATATCGTTTCCTTTCTGTACTCGTTTCAGATTTGGGTTTAAGGTATGATAACGCCTTATCAGACGGCCTGAGAGTTTGGCCAGCTGATTTTAAATTTAACGATAATCATATCATTACAATAGGACACACTCCATATGAAAACCCGTTTTCTCCCTGTTGCTTTGGCAATAGTGGCGCTTACCCTTTCCGCCTGCAGCGGCAGCGGCGCACCTTCCCAGCCTAAAGGCCCTATTTCCGAAGACCGCACTGCCGCATTCAAAACCATGATGCCTGAGTTTACCCGCATGGGCAAAATGGTCAAAGACGAAGAGCCTTACGACGTTGAGAAATTCAAACAAGCTGCAGCCACTTTTGCTGAAAACAGCAAAAAACCGTTCACCCTGTTTGAATCCGACCCTCAAGGCAACGGCCGCGCCCTGCCTGCCATCTGGACAGACACAGCCACATTCAAAGCCGAAGAAGAAAAATTCGTCGCTGCGGTTGAGAAACTCAACGCCGCCGCCCAAACCGGCAAGCTCGAAGAAATCAAAGCCGCTTACGGCGAAACCGGTGCAACCTGCAAATCCTGCCACGACACATTCCGCGGTCCGGAATAAGGCTCAAAGCAATAAAGGCCGTCTGAAATATCATTTTCAGACGGCCTTTTCTTCAACTGACTTCAAATCTTTCTATATTAACTTTATATTTTGCATTTCATGTTTTTTACCGGTTTCATTTGAAACCAACGGCCCAGTTCACATATCGCAATCAAATTTTCTTCTTCCGGCTATTTAAATTCAATTAAATCTCCCTTCTTCTCGACCAACCCAATTCAAATTCAGACCTGCTTTATCTTTTCAGCCAGACCACTCATATGCGCTTGGATTATCTTCTAAAACAAAATTTTACTTTATTTTTTAACAAATAAAAACCATTATCAAAATATTTGTAAAGTTTAATAATATGTTATACAGTAGCAGCTTCGTTTCTGAGGTAACTATCATGAATCCGAATTTCAAATTAAATCTACTAACATTATCTTTACTGGCTATAACAAGTATCGCACACGCAGAAGAAGAGGTTTCAACTCAAGAGCTTGATGAAATTCAAGTCAAAGGCAAACACATTGCCAAAGAGAAAAAAGTTTTTACCGAAGGCCAAGCCAAAAGTTCGCGTGAACGCGTTTATCAATCCAGCGAAAACATCGATACCATCGTTCGGAGCATGCCCGGCGTCTTCACCCAACAAGACAAGGGATCGGGGGTATTGGCGGTCAATATTCGTGGCGATAGCGGTTTGGGACGCGTCAATACGATGGTTGACGGCGTAACCCAAACCTTCTATTCCACTTCTGCCGATGCCGGACGCAGCGGCAGCTCCTCGCAATTCGGTACGGCACTGGATCCCAATTTTATTGCCGGTGTGGATGTAACCAAAGGCAGTTTCTCGGGTGCCAACGGCATCAATACCTTATCCGGTACAGCCAATTTCCGTACTTTACGGGTAGACGATGTGGTACACGGAAACAATACCTTCGGCCTCTTGACCAAAGGATTGACCGGCACAAACAGCACCAAAAGCAACTTTATGGCAACCGGAGCTGTACAAAAATGGCTTGACAGCGGTGCACGCGTTGGTGCGTTATATGGTTACAGCCACCGTAATGTCGAGCAAAACTATAAAGTGGGCGGCGGCGGTCAGCGTATCGGCAATTTTGGCGAGGAATATTTGGACCGTAAAAAACAAGAATATTTTGAGAGCAACCTATTGAAATTCGACCACGAACAAAATCTCTGGGTTCGCGATTTTTCCAAGCGTAACGCAGTCGGTAAAAGCTATTGGGACTACCCTTTCTCCAAAAAATATAACGATCCTGAAGTTTTACAAAGAGATTATGTCGATGACTTGGAAAGAAGCTGGAAAGAGAATTTGGCACCGCAATGGGATCTGACCCCAATCGACCCGACCAGCCTGCAACAACGCTCAAACAGCCATTTGGTCAAAGTGGAATACGAAAACGACAACAACAAGCTGGATCTTCAGCTTCGTACCATGAACAACCGTATCGGCAGCCGCAAAGTAGAAAACCGCAACTACCAAGCCAATTACAACTTAAACATTGGCGATTATGTCGATTTAAACGTGTTGGCCGCCCATAATTTGGGAAAACAAAAATATCCGAAAAACTCACGTTTTTCAGGATGGGGGCTGCTTGATTATTTGGAAACCAAAAACACAGCCAATCTTTTGGATATCAACAACAGCTTTTCTTTCAAACTTCCCAACAAAACAGATTTAAAAGCCACCGTCGGTTTCAATTTCTTTAAAAACCAATACAGTAAAAACCGCTTTCCGGAAGAGCTGAGCCTGTTTTACGACGGCCCTGATCAAGATGCCGGCCTGTACAGCTTTTTAGGCCGCTTCAAAGGCGACAAAGGAATATTTCCCCAAAAATCAACGATATTGCAACCTTCAGGCCAGCAAAAATTCAATACGTTCTATTTTGATACTTCCTTGAAAAAAGGCATTTATCAATTGAATTACAGCGCCAATATGGTCAACTACCGCTACAAAGGCGAATATACCGACTACTTCAATACCCAAGAAGACTTTAAAAAAGCATTTGGAGAAGATTCTGAAATTTATAAACAGCATTGCACGCCAAGCTGCGACCTTTACGAACCGGTTTATACCAAATCCGGTAAAAAGCATGCGGTAAACCATTCGGTGGCATTAAACATCAATGTCAACGACTATTTTATGCCGTTTATCAGCTATTCGCGTACGCATAGAATGCCGAATATTCAAGAAATGTATTTTTCACAAATCGGCGACTCGGGCGTCAATACAGCCCTCAAGCCGGAACAGGCCAATACTTACCAAATAGGCTTCAATACCTTCAAAAAAGGGATTTTCAAGCCGGACGATGTATTGGGTTTCAAACTGGTCGCCTATCGCAGCAGGATCAACAACTATATCCACAATGTTTATGGCAAATGGTGGGATTTGGATAAAGCACCCAGCTGGGTAACCAGCACCGGCCTGCAATACTCTATCCAGCATCGAAACTATGCCAAACCTGTCCATAAAAATGGTTTGGAAGTGGAAATGAACTATGATTTCGGCCGCTTTTTTACAACCCTGTCTTACGCCTATCAAAAAACCAACCAGCCGACCAACTATAGCGATGCCAGCGAATCGCCCCGCAATTCTTCTAAAGAAGACCAAATCAAACAGGGCTACGGCTTAAGCAAAATTTCACGCTTACCCCGAGATTATGGCCGATTTGAATTAGGGTCCCGATGGTTAGGCAACAAATTGACCATCGGCGGCATTATGCGCTATTACGGCAAAAGTACACGGGCGACGACTGAGGAGGAATTTGTTGACGGGACAACCGGTGCCAATACCTACTCTTCACACCAAATGGGCAGAAGGGTGATCAAAAAAACAGAAAGCATCAACAGACAGCCGATGATTTTTGATTTCTATGCCAATTATGAACCTAAGAAAAACCTTATCCTTCGTTTCGACATTCAAAATGCGTTCAATAAACGCTATGTCGATCCTTTGGATGCCGCAAATGATGCCGCAACCCAGCGCTATTTCAGCGTATTTGAAAGAAAAGGCGGTTTAGATGATGAGGAAGTCGAATGCGATGCCAACGGTTTATGCAATGGCAAATATGGCGGTACGACACGCTCCGTTTTGAACAACTACGCACGAGGCAGGACTTTGCTGTTTACCATCAGTTATAAGTTCTAAACCTATCTATCAGTATCTTAATATTGCACTGATTAAGCGGTAGTCAATATTGTTGCAGTATTTATGGTGTTAGTTTACGGCACCAAATATGCCTTGAATTTTTATAGCTCAATTTCAACATTAAATGATTAGGTATCGAATATGAAAAAAATAACCCTAAAATTCACCGCACTTTTGCTTGGCTCAGCTTTAGCAAGTAGTGCGTTTGCAACAGAAAATGGTCAAACTTCCTCAAGTTCTGATTATGAATTAGAGAAAGTATTGATTTTCAGCCGACACGGATTGCGTTCACCAGTGGAAAAAGATCCGCAAGAAATGGCGAAATATTCCCCGTATGCGTGGGCAAAATGGGATGTGCCATCTGGTTATCTCACGGCAAAAGGGACAGTGCTAGAAACCTATTTCGGCCAATATTTAGGACAATGGCTTGCGGATAAAGGATTATTAACGACAGATCGTTGTGCATCGGGTGAAGGTATTTTCGCTTATGCGAATGGAGTGCAACGCACCATTGCAACAGGTCAGGCCATTGTGGCGGGAGCTTTTGCAGGCTGTAATGTTCAACTGCAACATCACGGTGAAATTGGTTCAGAAAAAGATCCAATTTTTAACACGCAGGCGCACAATCCAAGCCAAGCTTTGATTGAATCTGCAAAAAATAACGTTGATTTAACCGCTTTACAGCAAAAATTAGCGCCAAATTATGCGCTATTGAGTGAAATCATCGATTATAAAAATTCACCAAACTGCTTGCAAAAAGGCGAATGTGATTTAGGTGGAAAAGTCGGTGAATACAGTATCAAAGACGGCAAGTCGGTCAAGATTACTGGTTCTATCAGCACCGGGAAGAAAATTGTCAGTGCATTATTGCTCGCACATTATGTGGGTAAGCCTGATTCTGAAATTGCAAACGGTCGTGTGGATAGCCAAGAAAAATGGCGCGCAATTAACGAAATTAAAAACGAATATTACCGCACTTTATTTAAAAACAATGAAGCGTTAGCACAAAATGCATCATATCCGTTATTGGCATTTATTCAGCAGCAGCTAAATAGCGAAAATAAAATTAACTTATTGGTTGGACACGATTCTAATATCGTCGCTCTGCTGGCTGCATTAGGTGTTGAGCCTTATGAATTAGATGGTTCATTGGAAAATATCCCAATCGGTGGCAAGCTGCTATTTGAAGTATGGAAGCACAAACCAAGTGGTAAGCTCAAATTTAAGTTGGATTATGTGTATCAATCTACCGAACAGCTGATTAACACCACGCCATTAAGTTTAGCGACACCACCAAACCAAACAGCTTTAACGCTCAAAGGCTGTGAAAAAGATGAAAAGGGCTTTTGTGATTACGAGCGTTTTCAACAGGTGTTGAGTGAGGGTATTAAGAACGGTAAGAAATAGCATTCATGCAACCCTATGAAAAATACTTAAAAGAGAATTCGCAGAAACTGCGAGTGGATCAAACGGAAAAGCCGGCAAACGTAATGTTTACCGGCTTTTCTCAATATATTCTCAAAATTTTCTTCATCTATACACAACAAAAAACCTGCCCTTTCGGGCAGGTTTTCAATAATGACGGATTACAGGCCGCTCAGACGGGCAGTATCGTGTGCAATCATCAATTCTTCATTGGTAGGAATCACAACGGCAACAGCTTTGCTGTCGGTAGTGGTAATCACACCGGCATTGCCGAAGCGGGCTTTCAGGTTGGCTTTTTGGTCAATGTGCAGACCGAGGAAGCCCAAGTAACCCAATACGCGTTCGCGGATGATGTCGGAGTTTTCACCGATACCGCCGGTGAAGACCAATGCGTCCAAACCGCCTGCCGCTACTGTCATGCTGCCAATGTATTTAGCCAAGCGGTAGATGAAGATTTCTAGAGCCAGTTTGGCACCTGCGTGGCCGTTGGCAGCTTCTTCTTCGATGGTACGGCAGTCATTGGACAAACCTGAAATACCGAGCAGACCTGATTTTTTGTTCAGCATTTCGGTGATTTGGGCGATGGTCATGTTGGCATTTTCAGCCAAGAAGCTGAACACTGCGGGATCGATGTCGCCGCTGCGGGTACCCATTACCAAACCTTCCAGCGGGGTCAGGCCCATGCTGGTATCGCGTGATTCGCCGTTGGCGACGGCGGTAATAGATGCGCCGTTACCCAAGTGGGCAATCACCATGCGCAGGTCTTTTTTGTCTTTGCCGAGGAAACGGGCGGTTTCATCGGAAACGTAGCGGTAGCTGGTACCGTGCGCGCCGTAACGACGCAAGCCGTATTTTTCATACAGTTCATGTGGAATAGCGTAGGTGTAGGCATGTTCCGGCATGGTTTGGTGGAAGGCGGTGTCGAATACGACAACGTTAGGCAGACCTTTGAAGATGCTTTGTGCGGCACGCAGACCCAAGAGGTGCGCAGGGTTGTGCAGGGGAGCGAGCGGGATACATTTTTCGATGCCAGCGATAACTTCGTCGTCAACGAGGATGGATTCGCTGTACAGTTCGCCGCCGCTGACGACGCGGTGACCGATGGCGCCGATGCGGCTGTCGAGACCGTGGGCTTTGAGTTCTTCCATCAGGGCTTCAACTGCGCCGGTGTGGTCAGGCTTGGCAGACAGGTCGACTTTATGTTTTTCGCCGTTGAATTTAAAGGTGATGTAGGCATCAGGCAGATTGAGTTTTTCTGCCAGGCAGCTCAGCAATACTTCGCCGCTGTCGTTATCCAATACGGCACCTTTGAGAGAAGAGCTGCCGCAGTTCAAAACCAAGATTAATTTTTGTGTCATTTTATGCTCCTTGAGGTTTCAGACGGCATTTTTTGTCGGGGCCTTACTGCTGCTCCGGCTGGGTTGCACCCCTTGTGGGACGTAGTGGGTAGCGGTCTGAACAGATTAACAAAGTAAACGTCGTATTCTAACAAAAAATGTAATCGGCTGCTTGACTTAATATTTGATGTAAAATGGACGGAATTTTATTTTAGGCCGTCTGAAAAAATGACGGCGGTTTTGAAGATTTCCCGATATGCATTATTTCAGTATCCACACTCAAGACGGCGAACACGCCGGATTTTTTATTATGTTGGCAGATGATGAATCGCAAAATCCGCCGCAAAGCGGACGCTTCGCAATCAAGCTGCAAAGCGAAGACGCAGCCGAAGCAGCGGTATTGTCGCCTTTTGAGCAAACCGATATCCCACAATACTGGCGCGTGGTCAAAGACCGTATCGAATTGTTTTTTGACGATAAAAATATCGGTGCGTTGCGCAACGAATACCTGACCATCAGCGGTAAAACCTTTATCCTGACCGATTTGACCGGAGCGATGTAATGGAAAGTATGTTTATCCTTGTCCCCATCAGCATTATTTTGGCCTTTATCATCGGTTGGTTTTTCTGGTGGTCGGGTAAAAACGGACAATTTGACGACCTTGAAGGACCTGCGCACCGCATTTTGATGGATGACGACTCCACTGAAAAACTGATCGAAAAAGACGAAGACAAAGAATCCAAACAATGAGCCTTAAAAAAGACAATCTGAATTTCCACACGACCCGCCGTTTTGCGCCGCTCTTTGGGACGCAGTTTTTGGGCGCGTTGAACGATAATATGTTCAAAACCGCATTATTCGTGATGATCAGTTTTTACGGTTTGGGTAAAAACGACTTTCTGCCGCCCAGCCAAATGCTGAATTTGGGCGCAATGCTGTTTATTCTGCCCTACTTCCTGTTTTCCGCACTGTCAGGACAGCTGAGCAACAAATTCGATAAAGCCGTTTTAGCGCGCTGGATCAAGCTGTTGGAAATCATCATTATGGCAGTGGCAGCATATGGCTTCTATATTCAATCCGCGCCTTTGCTTTTAATCTGCCTGTTTTGCATGGGTACGCAATCGACTTTGTTCGGCCCTCTGAAATATGCCATTTTGCCCGATTACCTCAACGACAAAGAGCTGATTATGGGCAACAGCCTGATTGAATCGGGTACGTTTATCGCCATTTTGCTCGGCCAAATTTTGGGCACCGCAGTCGCAGGTGTTCCGCCGTATATTGTCGGCAGTTTGGTGTTATTGGTCGCCATCGGCGGTACGATGACCAGCCTGTTTATGCCGTCTGTACCCGCTAAAATGCCGGACACAAAAATCGAATGGAACATCATCAAAGGCACGAATTCACTGATTCGTGAAGCGGCGGCCAATCGTCCCGTATTCACGTCCATCATCGGTATTTCATGGTTTTGGTTTATCGGCTCGGTTTATACCACCCAACTACCGACGTTCACGCAAATCCATTTGGGCGGCAACGATAATGTGTTCAACCTGATGTTGGCGCTGTTCTCCATCGGTATCGCCATCGGCTCGGTGTTATGCGCCAAACTCAGCCATGAGCGCCTGATTTTGGGCTTGGTTACCATCGGCACTCTGGGGCTGACGGTCTGTGGATTATTGCTGGTGTGGCTGACCCAAGGCCAACGCTTTACCGAATTAAACGGCATTATTTGGTTTTTATCGCAAGCCAAGGCGTATCCGATTATGCTCGTGATGTCGGCCATCGGCTTTTTCGGCGGCTTCTTCTCCGTACCGCTCTACACTTGGCTGCAAACTGCCAGCAGCGAAACCTTCCGCGCCCATGCTGTTGCCGCCAACAACATCATCAACGGCGTGTTTATGGTGTCGGCTGCCATTTTGAGCGCGGTTTTGCTGATGTTGTTCGACAGCATCACGCTGCTGTATTTGATTGTTGCCGTAGGTAATATTCCGTTGATTGTTTACCTCATCAAACGGGAACCGAAATTTATCGGGGATTTGACCGCTTTGTTGAAAATCAGCAAATAAGGCCGTCTGAAATGTCTCCCCACCATGCACATTTTCACTGTTCAATCGCGTGGACAGTTTGTGCATAAATCAGATTACTGTCTGATTTAACATTAAAAAACACATCTGCCTAAATTTTAAGCACAACTTTACCGCCAAACAAAATGCACATTTCCCCTAAATAAGCATGTGCAAAGGCTGTGAATAAGTAAACTTAACAATTGATATTTCAAAGCAAAAATATATTTGATTAATTTTTAGGCAGTTTATTAAAGGCCGTCTGAAACCTTTTTCAGACGGCCTGAGAGTATAATAACTACCTACCTAATAGTTCCCAAACGATATGATTTATCCATGGCATGAAACCCAATGGCAACAGCTCGCCGCCCATTGGCAAAACCGACCTAACGCTTGGCTGTTTACCGGCAAAGAAAATACCGGCAAAACCGAGTTTGCCCGCTTTGTCGCGCAGGCATTGCTGTGCGAATCGCCCAAGTCCGGCCATGAACCCTGCGGCGAGTGCGCTTCGTGCCATTTGTTCAGCCAAAACACGCATCCCGACTTTTACGAACTCACGCCGGAAATGCCCGAAGGCGAGGCAACGGGACGCAAACTCCTGCAAATCAAAATCGATGCCGTGCGCGATATTGTGGAAAACATTTACCTGACCGCTGTCCGAGGCGGCCTGCGCGTGGTATTGGTACATCCGGCGGAAAGCATGAATACACAGGCGGCAAACGGTTTGTTGAAAGCTTTGGAAGAACCGCCGCAACACGTCGTTTTCCTGCTCGTTACCCATGCGCGCGACAAACTCCTGCCCACCATCAAAAGCCGTTGCCGCCAGATGGTGCTGCCCTCGCCTACCCATGAGCAGGCTGCGGCATACCTGCGTCAACAGGGCGTGGAAAATGCCGAAGCCTTGTTGGCATTCCACAGCGGCGCGCCTTTATTTACACCGACTCCCGAATTGGACGCATTGCGTGAAGAGTTGCTGACGCTGTTAGCTGCACCGCGCCTGTTGGCTATACTCGACTACGCCGCCGCGTTCGACAAACAAAAACAACCGCTGGCCGTTTTCATCGACTGGCTGCAAAAGTGGCTGATGGATGTCGGCTTGGCACAACAAAGCATGACGCCGCTTTATTATCCGCACCATGCCCAAGCCCTGCTTCAGACGGCCTCTAAAACCGATTCACGCAAGCTGTTTGCCCTATTGGGCCGTCTGAACGCGCTCAACCCTTACGGATACCATACCTTGAGTGTTAAAATGCAGCTTGAGTATCTGCTTATCGAATATTTAGATTTTTGGCAAAACAAACCCTAACAGGTAATCAATGATGAATAAAAAAGACATTCCGGCGAAGATGTTGGCTTTGCAACTCAAAGACCCCAATCTGTTGTACAACTGCTATATGCCGTTTTTAGAACACGGCGGACTGTTCGTACCGACCGATGACGTATTCTCCCTAGGCGAAGACATCCTCTTGGCCGTAGAAATCGCCGACTATCCCAAACGTTTCCTGCCAACCAAAGTCGTTTGGATCAATCCGGCGCGCACTTCGGCTCACCGCCCTAAAGGCGTAGGTCTTGCATTCTCCGAACACGAAAGCTGCCTGCAGGCAAAAAACCTGATCGAAGCCGAGCTTGGCCCGCGCCTGCGCAGCGACCGCACTACTTTTACCCTGTAATACCATGTATTTAATCGACTCACATTGCCATCTCAACTTTGACGGCTTAAAAGACCGCCTACCCGAAGTCTTTGCCAATATGGAAGCGCAAAGCGTCAAACAGGCGCTTGCCATCAGCGTCAGCAAACAAAGTTTTGCCGAAGTCTTCGACATTGCTCAGGCAAATGACCATATCTACTGCACCATCGGCATACATCCCGACAGCCAAGAAGCGGAAGAATTTACCATTGCCGAAATGGTAGAAGCGGCCAAACATCCGAAAATCGTCGGTATTGGCGAAACCGGTTTGGACTATTACTGGTGCAAAGGCGATTTGTCATGGCAACATCAACGCTTTGCCGACCATATCCAAGCCGCCAACGAAAGCGGCCTGCCCGTTATCGTCCACACGCGTGATGCAGCCGAAGACACATTGCGGATTTTGAAAGAGTGCCACACCAACTCCGGCGTGATTCACTGCTTCTCTGAAGACGTCGCCTTTGCCAAAGTCGCTTTGGATTTGGGCATGTATATCTCCTTCTCCGGCATTGTAACGTTTAAAAATGCACCGCTGATACAGGAAGCCGCCAAATACGTCCCTGCCGACAGAATCTTGGTAGAAACCGATGCGCCCTTCCTCGCGCCGGTTCCCAAGCGCGGCAAACAAAACGAGCCGTCCTACGTCCGCTATACGGCTGAGTTCTTAGCCAATCTGCGCGGCGAGAGCTTGGAAACATTGGCACAAAACACCAGCGACAATTTCTATCGCCTGTTTAAGAAAGTACCCGATGGCCGTCTGAACAACGGTTAAGCCTAGAGCTTCTATCATCTGCTCTGCCTACCCGTTATCCGGGTTCTGCCTCAAACACGGCAGTAAACTCAAAATGGCTTGAGACAGAAACGCAATTGGCTTGCGCTATCTTCCGAACGGCAGACTTTTGAAGAATGCGAATATTCTCATCAACACAATAAATAAGTTTAAATTCAAAATATTGCTTTCCTAAGCCCAGCAAAGCTCAAGGCCGTCTGAAAGTATTTTCAGACGGCCTCTTGCTTATTTTACCGATAGGATGTAAAACCTATCCTTCGAAATAAACGGTTCATCGAAACCGTACATCAATCGACACAATATGGACACAAACTCCGAAATGCACACCCACCCTAATTTTTACGCTATGCTGACTGCAGCCTGCCAAAAAAACGGTAAAGGCACGGTCATTTTCAACGACAAAGAAAAAATCAGCTATTCCTCCCTCAAACGCGAAGTAGAAACCGTCGCCGCCTATCTGCAACACCAAGGCGTACAATATGGCGACAGGGTCGCCCTTGTCGTTTCCAACTCTCCCGAATTTATTGCCGCCTATTTCGCCATTACTTCCATCGGCGCGGTAGCCGTCCCACTCAACGTCTTTTTGAAAAGCGAAGAATTTTCCTATATCCTCAATGACTGCGGCGCACGCTTTATGTTCGCCTCCGCGCCGTTGGCCAAAGAACTCAAAAACATCAAAACCAAAACCAAAGTCAATAAAATCATCTGGATTGGTGAAACCAACGCCGCCAGTGGCGATGACAGCTATTTCGATGCCGCGCGTACATTCCCCGGCAAGCCGAATCTGAGCCGTCAGCCGTCCGTCAACGATTTGGCGCACATTATCTATACATCCGGCACAACTGGCCACCCAAAAGGCGCATTAATCAGTTACAGCAACCTGTTTTCCAACCTTTCGGGCATCGAACAAATTTTCCAAATTTCAAGCAAAGACCGCTTCGTCGTCTTCTTGCCCATGTTCCACAGCTTTACGCTGACCGCCATGGTTTTGCTGCCGATATCTCAAGCTTGCTCGATTATTTTGGTCAAATCCGTCTTCCCGTTCTCCAACGTGTTGAAACAGGTTTTACTCAAACGCGCTACCATTTTCCTCGGCGTACCGGCTATTTACACTGCCATGAGCAAAGCCAAAATTCCTTGGTATTTCAGATGGTTCAACCGCGTCCGTCTGTTTATCAGCGGCGGGGCGCCTTTGGCCGGACAAACCATTGACGACTTCAAAGCCAAATTCCCGCGTGCCAAATTGCTGGAAGGCTACGGCTTGAGCGAATGCTCGCCCGTAGTTGCCGTCAATACGCCTGAGCGCCAAAAAACCGCCAGCGTCGGCGTCGCCCTGCCCGGTTTGACCGTGAAAGCCGTCGATGACGAATTGATCGAAGTGCCGCGTGGCGAAGTGGGCGAACTCATCATCAAAGGCGGCTCGGTCATGCAAGGCTACCTCAATATGCCTGATGCCACAGATGAAACCATTGTCAACGGTTGGCTGAAAACCGGCGACTTCGTCACCATAGACGAAGACGGCTTTATCTTCATCGTTGACCGCAAAAAAGACCTGATTATCTCCAAAGGCCAAAACGTCTATCCGCGCGAAATCGAAGAAGCCATCTACAAACTCGAAGCCGTGGAAGCCGCCGCCGTAATCGGCGTGAAAGACCAATACGCCGATGAAGAAATCATTGCCTTTATCCAACTCAAAGAAGGCATGAAACTGGAAGAAGCCGAAATCCGCAGCCACCTGCGCGGCCTGTTGGCAAACTTTAAAATCCCCAAACAAATCATCTTCCAAGACGAGCTGCCGCGCAATGCCACCGGCAAAGTGTTAAAACGCAAACTCAAAGAACAGTTTCAAGACTAAACCGCTGTTTCAGACGGCCCCTTGATTCATGCAGGCCGTCTGAAAACCTGTCATCAACAAACTTTTCAGACGGCCACGACCATGACGACACCTATACTCGAAATCGAAAACCTAAACGGCTCCTTTCCGAGCAAGCAAGTCCTGCACAATATCAACCTGACCTTGCAACCCGGCCGCAAGCTGGCATTGGTCGGCGAGAGCGGCAGCGGCAAAACCGTATTGTCGCAAGGCATTATGCGCCTCAACCCGATGGTTAGCTTTGAAGGCCGTCTGAAATATTGCGGAACCGATCTGCTGACCCAGTCCGAACGCGCCCTGCAAAAGCTGCGCGGCTGCGAAATCGGCATGGTGTTTCAAGAACCCATGACCGCCCTCAACCCCGTGATGCGCGTCGGCGAACAAATCGCCGAAGTCCTGACCCTGCATTTGGGTTTGGATAAAAAACAGGCATGGGCGCGCGCCATCGAACTCCTAGACGAAACCGGCATCCACCAGCCCGAGCAAAAAGCCCATGCTTATCCGTTCCAACTTTCCGGCGGCCAACGCCAGCGTGCCATGATTGCCATGGCCGTATCCGCCCAACCCAAGCTCCTGATTGCCGACGAACCGACCACTGCATTAGACGTTGCCGTTCAAGCCCAAATCCTCGACCTGCTCTCGCGCCTGCAGGAAGACCACGGCATGACCATGCTCTACATTACGCACGACTTAAACCTCGTGCGCCGTTTTGCCGACGATGTCGCCGTTATGCGTAACGGCCGTATCCTCGAAACCGGCAAAGCCGCCGAAGTCTTCGCCAATCCGCAGCATGAATACACCAAAATGCTGCTCAATGCCGGCACAACACGCCGCGTCGCCCCCTTGCCTGAAAACCCGGCCACCGTACTCAATGCCGAACACATCGCCTTTTCCGTCAAAGAATCGGACGGTTGGTTTAAAAAACGCGACAAAACCATCCTCAACCCCATTTCTTTCGACCTCAAATCCGGCGAAACCTTAGGCATCATCGGCGAAAGCGGCAGCGGCAAAACCACGCTGGCAAAAGCCGTTATGCACCTTATCGATTCCGAAGGCAGCCTGCACATCAACGGCGAGCCATGGCGACACGAATTACGCCGCGAAATCCAAATGGTGTTCCAAGACCCGTTCGGCGCATTCAATCCGCGCATGAACGTCTTCGATACCGTTTCCGAAGCCTTACGCGTGCACGAACCTGAAATGCCGCGCGAAGAAATGCGCCGCCGCGTCGAAGAAGTCCTCAAACAAGTCGGCCTGCCCGAAGACGCACTCGAACGCTATCCGCACGCATTCTCCGGCGGCCAACGCCAACGCCTCGCCATCGCCCGCGCCATCATTGTCCGCCCGAAAATCCTCGTATTGGACGAACCAACCAGCGCGCTCGATGTCCAATGGCAACAACAAATCCTTGAATTGCTCAGCGGCCTGCAAAAAGAGTACGGCCTCGCCTTCATCATCATCAGCCACGACCTCGCCGTCATCCGCGCCATTTCCCACCGCGTGATGGTGTTGAAAGACGGTCAAGTCGTTGAAGAGGGCGAATGCGAAAGCGTGTTTGCCAATCCAAGCAGCGACTACACGCGCCATTTGATTGCCCACTCCGGCCACATGATTCAAGAGGCCGTCTGAATCTTTAAGGATTACGATAGGCGCATTTCAAAAAAACTATTACCGAGTGGCGGCACTTGAAATTTTCCCTGTCTGCCACTATTCTGAACAACATATTTTTAATCCCGATTCAAAAGGAAACAAACATGAGCAGCGAATTGATTATCCACGCCAGCGATGCCAGCTTCGAACAAGACGTTTTGAAATCCGACGTACCTGTATTGTTGGACTTCTGGGCACCATGGTGCGGCCCTTGCAAAATGATCGCCCCAATCTTGGACGACATTGCCTCCGAATTCCAAGGCCGTCTGAAAGTCGTTAAAATCAACATCGACGACAATGAAGCCACTCCAGCCAAATTCGGCGTTCGCGGCATCCCTACCCTGATGGTGTTCAAAAACGGCGAAAACGTTGCCACTAAAGTCGGTGCATTGGCTAAAGGCCAACTGACTGCATTCGTTGAAGCTTCTATCGCTTAAGGCTTAAAGCATATAAAAAGGCCGTCTGAAAATTGTTTTCAGACGGCCTTTATTCATTAAGCAGCCAATGGTTTCAAAGTCAGGCTGGCATTTTCAGCCCTCACTTTAAACAGCAAATCAATATTCGGATGTTTGCCCGGATTGGCTTCGGCATCGGCAACATGTTCGGCGAACCATGCCAGGCCGCGTTCTGCCGCCGCTGCGTCAAGTTTACCGCCAAACTCTTGTGCCAAAGCATGGTAAAGCTTGAGCGAGCCTTGTTTGCCGGGTGCATTGGGAATGTGATGAACCACATTGCCCTCTTTGTCGAGAATATCCAAGCCGCTCAAATGATCGATGGCAGGCATGGCGGCCAGATTGTCTTGGAAGCTCATGATTGTCCTTTCTGATGTGGGTTTTAAAGCAAACCATATAACAAGGCCGTCTGAAAGTTTAGGTTTGACACTTTTCAGACGGCCTTAAACATTTCAATTAACGTGTACCGAAAATCTTATCGCCGGCATCGCCCAAACCGGGGATGATGTAGCCGTGTTCGTTCAAGTGGCTGTCGAGTGCGGCAGTGTAGATGGTTACATCAGGATGCGCCTCGTTGACGGCTTTCACGCCTTCCGGTGCGGCAACCAATACCAATGCTTTGATGTTGCGGCAACCTTTGGCTTTCAAAAGGTCGATGGTGGCAACCATAGAGCCGCCGGTCGCCAACATCGGGTCGATAATCAGCGCGGGACGTTCGTCCATGCTGTCGACAAATTTTTCAAAATAAGAAACCGGTTTCAAAGTTTCTTCATCGCGCTGCAATCCGACAACGCTGATTTTGGCAGTCGGAATCAGGTCGAGTACGCCGTCGAGCATACCCAAACCGGCACGCAAAATCGGGACGACGGTCAGCGTTTTGCCTTTGATGCGGTCGCCTTCGATAGAGCCGCACCAGCCGTCAATAATATATTTTTCAATTTCAAAGTCACGGCTGGCCTCATATGCCATCAGACGTGCCAACTCGGTAGTAAGCGTGCGGAATTTGTAAGTGCTGCAATCCGCTTCACGCATCAGCGTGAGTTTGTGGCGGACTAAAGGGTGGTTGATAACGGTAACGTTCATGTTGATTTTCCGAATTGCGTTGATGGAGGGGGATTATACTTTTTTTCGCATGGCGCGCAAAGTGCGTATTCATGCGAAAGGCCGTCTGAATCAGGGTTTCAGACGGCCTTTGTCAACAATTTTACATTGCGTGAATATTTAAAATGCTTAAGCTTTCAACAATTCTTGCAGCTCGCCGGCTTCGTACATTTCCATCAAAATGTCGGAGCCGCCGACAAATTCGCCGTTAACGTACAGTTGAGGAATGGTCGGCCAGTCGCTGTATTCTTTAATGCCTTGGCGTACGGCATCGTTTTCCAATACGTTGACGGTTACATAATCGGTGCAACCTGCCGCATTCAGGATTTGTACGGCACGGGAAGAGAAGCCGCATTGCGGGAATTGCTTTGTGCCTTTCATGAACAATACGACGCGGTGTGTGGTAACGACTTCTTTGATTTGATCGTGGATAGAGGACATGGTGTATTCCTTTTTACTAAATCGGTTGTTCGGGGAAAATCAAATTTCCCGCCATTATACGCAAATTGATGAAGTTGAGGGGCGTTTATCAACGTCGGATCTGACCGTTGCCGTTGATGTAGAACTTGGTCGAAGTCAGCGCTTCCAGACCCATCGGGCCGCGGGCGTGCATCTTTTGGGTGGAAATCCCGATTTCCGCGCCCAATCCGAACACAAAGCCGTCGGTAAACCGAGTGGACGCATTGACATAAACCGCCGCCGCATCAATGCTTTCTTGGAAAAACTCGGCATGGGCAATGCTTTGGGTCACAATCGCTTCCGAGTGGTGCGTTGTATGGCCGTTAATCCAATCGACGGCTTCTTCCACTGATTTCACTATTTTGACCGACATAATATAGTCAAGAAACTCGGTACTATAATCTTCCTCGGTTGCCAAAACAGCATTTTGAAACATACGCAATGCTTCCTGATCGGCTCTAAATTCAACCGGATGCACTTTGGCAACAGCTTCTTCCAGTTTGGGCAAAAACGCCTCCGCTATCTTTTCGTGGACAACCAAAGACTCCGCGGCATTACACACGCTCGGACGCTGCGTTTTCGCATTGACGACGATATCGGCCGCCATCTCCAAATCGGCACTGTCATCGACATAAATATGGCAATTACCGACTCCGGTTTCAATGACGGGGACTTTCGATTTCTCTTTCACCGTCTGAATCAAGCGCGCGCCGCCGCGCGGAATCAGTACATCAATATAATCGACTGACTGCATCAATTCCTCGGCAGCGGCATGACTGGTATCTTCGACCAGCTGCACCACATCAGCATCCATTCCCGCTTTTACCAAAGTCTGCCTGATCACGGCAATCAATGCGGTATTGGAATAAATGGCATCGCGACCGCCGCGCAAAATAATGGCATTGCCGGTTTTAAAGGCCAGAGAAAACGCATCGACCGAAACATTGGGACGGCTTTCAAAAATCATGGCAACCACGCCCAAAGGCACGCGTTTCTGAACAATCTTCAAACCGTCCAGATTAGTATAGCCGCGGACAACCTGACCAATCGGGTCCTGCAAATCGGTAACCTGCCCAACACCTTCCGCAATGCCTTTGATGCGTTCATGATTCAAGCGCAGCCTGTCGAGCATAATGTCCGAAATGCCGTTTTCTTTTGCAGCGGCCAAATCGCGGGCATTTTCCGCCAAAATCATCTCAGCCTGTTCAACCAAATCCTTTGCAACCTGACGCAGCAGATTGTTTTTTCCCACGCTTCCCAAGCTGATTAACGTTTTACTGGCTTTTTGGGCATTCTTGCCCAACTGTTCGATATAGCTCATCAAACCTCCCTATTTCTCTTGTGCAAACCACGTTCCGATAGGCGCGCCATCTAAAACCTGAAGGATATCGCGCGGATTGGCGCTGTTCATCAACACCATCTGGCCGTGATGTTCAAACATCATCTGCGCGCTCTTAATCTTACTGAGCATGCCGCCCGTACCAAACTTACTGCCCGATCCGCCGGCAGAAGCAATAATTTCTTCGGTAATATCGGTAACATGGCTGCGCAGCTTAGCATCGGCGTGAACAGCCGGATTTTTATCAAACAAACCGTTGATATCGGACAACATAATCAGCAAATCGGCTTTAACGATTTTCGCTACAACTGCCGACAAACGGTCGTTATCGCCAAACTTGGTCGCATGGTCCATCTCGTCCACGCTGACCGCGTCGTTCTCATTGACAATAGGGATGACGCCGATGGAAAGCAGGGATTCAAAAGCATTGGTAACGTTTGCCAAACTTTCCGGATATTCGACCACATCACGCGTCAGCAGGATTTGCGATACCGTCATCCGATAATGGGAAAAAATCTGCGAATAAAGGCTCATCATGGCCACTTGGCCGACGCTGGAAACAGCCTGTTGCTGCGCCATTTCCGCCGGACGTTTTTCCATGTTGAGGACATTCAGCCCGAAGCCCATTGCGCCGGAAGACACCAGCACAATTTCTTTGTCCTTACTGACCAAGCTGGAAATGACAAAGGCCAGTTGGTCGATTTTTGCCAAATTGATTTTACCGTTTAGCAACACCAAAGAACTGGTTCCAATCTTAATGACAATGCGTTTTACTGCTTCAAAATCTCGTTTCATTATTCTCCTCTGCTTTCTATTTTTATGATTGCATGCGGCATTATTTCAGCCAAACGTATCTACATCATAACTGCGAAGCAATAGAAAATACAGACAAAATTAAAAAGTACCTCCTTCAAAAGCCATATTTCCAGCTTTTACACGAATCTGTTAACAATAAAACAAAAGGCCGTCTGAAACCCTATTTCAGGTTTCAGACGGCCTTTTACCGATTATTGAAACTTTAGCCTGCAAAGATAAATAAATACAGACCGTTCCCTACAAACGCTTATTGATGGTCGGAAATAATTTTCAACATTTGCGCCAATACTTTAGGATTGGCCGCAACGATGTCGCCACTTTCTAACCAGCCTTCATCGCCGGACATATCGGTAACGATACCGCCTGCTTCTTGGACAATCAATGCACCGGCGGCAATATCCCAAGGTTTGAGGTTGAACTCGAAGAAACCGTCCAAGCGGCCGGCCGCAACGGCACACAAATCCAAAGAAGCCGCGCCTTCACGACGGCCGCCGGCGGTTTTGGCCAAGAAGTCTTTCAAAATCGCCAGATACTTGTCCATCATGCTTTGATCGACAACAGGGAAGCCGGTACCGATCAGGCAGCGGTTCAATTCGATGCGGTTGGAAACGCGGATGCGGCGGTCGTTGAGCAACGCGCCTTTGCCGCGGGAAGCCATATATACGTCGTTGCGCTCAGGTGCGTACACCAAAGCTTCTTGCAACACGCCTTTGTGCAGGAGTGCCATAGAAATGGCGTATTGGGGATGGCCGTGGAGGAAGTTGGTTGTGCCGTCGAGCGGGTCGATAATCCATTCGTACTCGGCGGTGGCTTTACCGTGGGAGCCGCCTTCTTCGCAAGTGATTTTGTGATGCGGATAGGCTTCTTTGAGCGCTTCCACCAAAATCATTTCGGAGCTGCGGTCAACATCGGAAACGAAGTCGTTGAATGCTTTGCTGTCTACTTTGACGGCATCCAGATTGCCGGCGGCGCGAATCATCATTTGCCCTGCTTTACGGGCGGCTTTGAAAGCGGTATTTAAAAACGGATTCATGGTTTTCTTCCTAATTCAGGTAAAATACGCCCTAATGCGCCGAACATGGCACACAAAAGGCTGTTAATCGTTTCCGATGCTGTTAAAGAACATTTCAGACGGCATGGAAAAAGGCCGTCTGAAAACAAAAAGATGGCGCATTATACCTGATTCCCGTACAAACAGAAAATAAAACATGACTTCCGAAAAACCCGCCCTGCCCGCTTACCTGGACAACATCCGCATCATCCTCACGCGCACCAGCCATCCTTCCAATATCGGTTCTGCCGCGCGCGCCATGAAAACGATGGGCCTGCACAAACTGACCATCGTCGCCCCAAATCTGATGGCAACGCCGATGACGGAAAATCCGCCCGTGTTCGACCCGGAGCGTCCGCAATCGTTTAAATTACCGGAAGAAAGCTTCATCCTCGCTTCCGGCGCGGCAGACGTTTTGGAAAATGCCACCATTGCCGCCTCTTTGGACGAAGCCCTTGCCGACACCACCATCGCCTGCGCCCTGACCAGTCGACGCCGCGAAATCACCGCGCCGCTGCAAACCCCGCGCGATTTGGTGCCCGAATTACTGCAGGCCGCCAACCGAGGCGAGAAAGTGGCGCTGGTTTTCGGCAACGAGACTTTCGGCTTGAGCATCGAAGAAGTCCAAGCCTGCAACCGACTGATGACCATCAACGGCAATCCCGACTATTTCTCGCTCAACCTTGCCCAAGCCGTGCAGGTCGTGTGCTACGAAATCTTCAGCCAAACCGATTCGCCCATGACCCACCTGCAACAGGAAGACCACGCTGCGACCCACGAGCAAATTAAAGGCATGGTTGCCCACATGGCAAGCGTGATGAACGACATCGGCTTTTTCAACCGCCGCAACGGCGAGCGCCTGATGCGCCGTATGCAGAGTCTGTTCGGACGCGCCAACACGCAAACCGAAGACATCGATATCCTGCGCGGTTTTTTCAATACCGTCAGCCACCGTATCCATAAAAAAGACTGATTAAGGCCGTCTGAAAACATTTCCAGCCTTTCAGACGGCATGACTGACATTCGGATAAACATGAATTACGCCCTAGACGCATTATGGTGGAAACTCACCAGCCAACCCGTCCGCGACCTCGCCCCGCTGCTGACTGCGCCGCCTTTGTGGCAAAGCGGCTGCGAATTGAGCGTGCGCGAACTATTGGGGGAACTCGGTTTCCGTTACCTTTTGGCATTGGACGCCGATCCCGCTCCGCTAACGGATTACCTTGCCCAACGCGCCCCGTTCGGCCACCGTCTCGGCATTTATGCCGAAGAGCTGCTGGCTTTTTGGTTTGCCAACGCGCCGCATGCCGAACTGCACGCATACAATCTACCCGTTTTTTCAGACGACCAAACTTTAGGGGCTGCGGATTTTGTCGTTTCCCTCAACCAACAGCCCTACCATATCGAGCTGGCGTGTAAATACTACGGCGGAGACCAAGCGCAAAACCTGCGCGGCCTCAATCCTAAAGACACGCTGACGGACAAAGCTGCCAAACTGGTGCAGCAATCCCAGCTGCTGCATACGCCGCAAGGAAAAGCGACCTTAACCGCACAAGACCTGCCGGAAAATCTGCTTCCTGCTTCCATCGTGCGCGGCATCGGATTTTTTCCACACGGTTTCCATGCTTTTGAGCCGCCGCTTAACCCATACGGCTGGCGCGGCGTCTATATTCAAGATTGGGCGGAATACGGGTTTGAACGCCAAGAAGCTCGCTATCACCTGCTCGACCGCATGGCCTACCTCGCACCTGCGCGTGTCGCCGAAACCGAAACATTGAACGAAACCGAAATCCGCCGTATCGAGCAAGGCTTGATTGCCGTTTTGGAATTACGGCCGGACGGCTTTTGGCACGAAATCGAACGCATCATGAAGGCCGTCTGAAACCATTTACCAACTTTAAGAGAACCCATTACATTATGAACGCCGCACAACTCGACCATACCGCCAAAGTTTTGGCTGAAATGCTGACTTTCAAACAGCCTTCCGATGCCGTCCTCTCCGCCTATTTCCGCGAACACAAAAAACTCGGCCGCCAAGACCGTCACGAAATCGCCGAAACCGCCTTTGCCGCGCTGCGACACTATCAAAAAATCAGTACCGCCCTGCGCCGTCCGCATGCGCAGCCGCGCAAAGCCGCTCTTGCCGCACTGGTTCTCGGCAGAAGCACCAACATCAGCCAAATCAAAGACCTGCTTGATGAAGAAGAAACAGAGTTTCTCGGCAATTTGAAAGCCCGTAAAACCGAGTTTTCAGACGGCCTGAATACCGCCGCAGAATTGCCGCAATGGCTGGTGGAACAACTGCAACAGCATTGGAGCGAAGAAGAAATCCTCGCCTTCGGTCGCAGCATCAACCAACCTGCCCCGCTCGACATCCGCGTCAATACTTTGAAAGGCAAACGCGACAAAGTGCTGCCATTGTTGCAAGCCGAAAGTGCCGATGCAGAGGCAACGCCTTATTCGCCTTGGGGCATCCGCCTGAAAAACAAAATCGCGCTTAACAAACACGAACTGTTTTTAGACGGCACGCTGGAAGTCCAAGACGAAGGCAGCCAGCTGCTTGCCTTATTGGTGGGTGCAAAACGCGGCGAAATCATTGTTGATTTCTGTGCCGGTGCCGGCGGTAAAACCTTGGCTATCGGCGCGCAAATGGCCAATAAAGGTAGAATCTACGCCTTCGATATCGCCGAAAAACGCCTTGCCAACCTCAAACCGCGCATGACCCGTGCCGGACTGACCAATATCCACCCCGAACGCATCAGCAGCGAACACGATACCCGTATCGCCCGACTGGCAGGCAAAGCCGACCGTGTGTTGGTGGACGCGCCCTGCTCCGGTTTGGGTACTTTACGCCGCAATCCCGACCTCAAATACCGCCAATCTGCCGAGACCGTGGCCAACCTTTTGGAACAGCAACACAGCATCCTCGATGCCGCCTCCAAACTGGTAAAACCGCAAAGCCGCTTGGTGTACGCCACCTGCAGCGTGTTGCCGGAAGAAAACGAGCTGCAAGTCGAACGTTTCCTGTCCGAGCATCCCGAGTTTGAACTCGTCAACTGCGCCGAACTTCTGCAAAGCCTGAAGGTTGATTTGGATACCGGAAAATACCTGCGCCTCAACTCCGGAGAACACCAAACCGACGGCTTCTTTGCCGCTGTATTGCAGCGTAAGGATTAAGGTTGAAAAAGGCCGTCTGAAATCCTTTCAGACGGCCTTTTTGATAGATTTTTTACATTAAAATCATTAGATACGATAGTCGCGCTTTGCAATAATATACTTTAAGGCCTGTATCTCGACCTTTCATCAGAATATTGTGAAAAGCTGGAAAAAATGCTTTATGCTTTGTAAATGTATGTGTTCTCGTTCAAAATTCGCCCGGTCATGCCTCAGGCGATACCCGATACAGACAACGATAATATATAAATTATTTGGTTAAAAATCATGTCGCATATTTATTCTTCCCCCACAAAGCCCCGTTTATTGTCATCGGCCGTTGCCGTCGCCTGCTGTCTGTTACCGTTTCAGACGGCCTCTGCATACAGCCTGCAAGACATCCTCAGGGACGCTTTAATCAGCGACCCGATTGTGCGTGAAGCCAAAGCCACTCAAGAAGCAGCGCAAAGCACGACCAAAGCCACACGTGCGCGCCATTATCCTGTCGTTACCCTGACCGGCACGAAAGTGCTGGCGCAACACAATAAATACAACAGCAACGACATGGATGACGGTATCGGCGTGCGCGGCAGCGTGAACATCTACTCATGGGGTGCGATTGAAGCCGCCGTCCGCCGCGACCGCAGCCGCGAAGAATACTATCAACACAAATACACCGAAAGCCAAGAGCAGCTGGGCAGCGATATCGGCCGCCTCTACCTGAGCGCATTGCGTGCAAAAGAAACCCTGATCCTCAACGAACAGACTTTGGCGCGCCACAACAACCTCTTAAAAGACTTGGACACCATCGTCAAATATGATGCCGGCCGCCGTTCCGAGCTGATTGAAGCGCGCGCTCGCCAACTGCAAGTGGCCAACATCATTGCCCAACAACGCCGCACCATGGATTTGGCCCTGAGCCGCCTGTCCCGCTATACCTCGCGCCAGCTGACTGCCAACGATTTGGAAGATCCGTTTAAAAACGACACGGCAAAATCCATCAGCGAACGCTTCAACAACCCCAACCGCAACAACAATCCGTCCTATCAGGCGCAATTAGCCGAGCGCGACAGCGTCCGTGCCGATTTGGACACCTCCAAAGCCGAACGCCTGCCTGCCCTCAATTTGGAAGGCAGTGCGACACGCAACACCAGACAGCTTTATTTAAACGTTGCATGGAATGTGTTGGATATTGCCGCACGACACAATGTAGAGCGCAATGCCAAATCATTGATTGCCGCAGAAGCCAAGTCCGAACAAATCCTGCGCGACATGAACGAACGCGTTCAAACATCGGCCATCGATATGCAGGAAAGCGAACAGCGTACCGCGCTGACGGCGCAACACATCGCCGCCCAAAAAGAAGTCATCAAAGTGTACGAATTGCAGTTTAAAATCGCCCGACGTACGCTGACCGACGTTTTGAGCGCATACAGCGAGTTATCCTCCATCGAGCAGGATTATGTTGCCGCCCGCAACGATTTCCGCGATGCGGCGCTCGACTATTTAAATACCCAGGCCAAAATCTCCGCTTGGGTCGGTTTGGCACAAAAATAAAGCCATATCCGCCGGTTAAACCAAAAACATTACGCGAAAAAATATGAAAGCCATCATTGAACACATCGTTTTAGTGACCCGCCTTTTGGGTGCGCCCGTATCCGAAGCCGCTTTGTCCGCCGAAGTCGTACGCGACAAAAAGCTCAAGGTCAACTATCACTCACTGGTCGAAGTCCTGCGCAGCCACGGCTTTGAAAACACCTTATCCAAACGCAATCTGGAAGACATCCCCTCGCTCGCCGTGCCGGTCATGATTATCCTGCACAACGAAGAGGCGGCAGTTATCACCCAAATCGAAGGCTCCGGCCAAGAGCGCAAATACCATATCCGCCAAGTCGACGGTTTGGAACAGGAACTCAGCCACGAGCAGCTCTCCGGCCTGTATTTGGGCTACTGCTGGTTTATCAAACCCAAAATGGCTACCGATATGCGCTCGGAGCTGCCTGAATACCATTTGCCCAAAGCATGGTTTTGGAAAGTCATTTGGCGTTTCCGCAGCTACTACTACCAAGTCATCTTGGCCACCATCATCATCAACTTCCTTGCGCTCGTCAGCTCCCTGTATGTGATGAACGTGTACGACCGCGTTATTCCCAACCAAGCCTATGAAACCTTGTGGGTATTGAGCATCGGCGTGGTCTTGGCGATTTTGTTTGAGTTTGCCGCCAAGATGATTCGCGGTCATTTGACCGATATTGCCGGTAAAAAAGCCGACCTGATCATCAGCTCCGCCCTGTTCCGCCGAGTGATGGCATTGCGTCTGGCAGACCGTCCTGCTTCTTCCGGTTCATACGCCAGTAATTTGCGCGAATTTGAAGCCGTGCGCGAGTTCATGACCAGTGCCAGCTTGTTGACCATTGTCGACTTGCCTTTCCTGTTGCTGTTTATCTTCGTAATTTCCATGGTTGGCGGCAAACTGGCACTCGTTCCCCTGACCATCATTCCGATTGTCGTGATTGTCGGTTTTGTCGTACAACGCCCGCTCTCTCGCCACATCAATGAATCGATGAAAGAAGGTTCGCAACGCTCCGGCCTTGCCGTTGAAGCCATCGAAGGCATCGAAACCCTGAAAACCAACAACGCCACATCTTGGGCGCAACAACGTTGGGATGAATACACCGCCAAAACTTCTGCTTCTTCCATCAAAGTCAAGGACACCAGCAACTTCATGGTCAACTTCGCCGTTGCCATGCAGCAGCTCAATACCGTCTTCTTGGTCGTCGTCGGTACCTATTTGATTCACGCCGACAACCATGCGGAACGCATCACCATGGGTGCATTGATTGCCTCCGTGATTCTGTCCGGCCGCGCTTTGGCGCCGTTGGCACAAATCGCCGGTTTGGCTACCCGCTTCCAGCAGGCCAAACTTGCCCTCAAAGGCGTAAACGACATCGTTACCCGACCTATCGAGCGCAATCCGGAACGCAAATACATTACTTTGGACAACGTTCAAGGCAATATTACCTTTGAAAACGTATCGTTCAAATATCAAGCTGACAACAACAGCGCCGTCGAAGATTTGCACCTGACCATCAAACCGGGGGAAAAAGTCGGCATTTTGGGCCGTATCGGCAGCGGTAAAAGCACCATGCTCAAACTGGCCAGCGGCCTGTACGATACCGAAAAAGGCAACGTTACCCTTGACGGCGTCGATATGCGCCAGCTTGACCCCAACTTCCTGCGCGACCAAGTCCTACTTTTGAGCCAATCGCCACGCCTGTTCCTCGGCACATTACGCGAAAACATGGACTTGGCACGTACCGGCAGTTATTCTACCGACCAAGACCTGCTGATTGCGCTCAACCGCTTCGGCCTTGACAAAATCATCCGCAACCATCCGCGCGGTTTGGATATGCCTTTGGGTGAAGACGGCTTGGGCTTGTCCGGCGGTCAAAAACAAATCATCGCCCTGGCGCGCATGACCTTGCGCAATCCGAAAGTCGTCCTGCTGGACGAGCCAACCACCAGCCTGGACCAAGCTACTGAACGCATGGCGCTCAATGCCATCGCCCAATGGGGTCGCAACCGCACCATGCTTTTGGTAACCCACCGTCCGCAAGTGCTGCAAATCGTCAACCGCATCATTGTCATGGACAATGGTAAAGTCGTAATGGACGGCCCGCGTGACCTGGTATTGCAAAAACTCATGCAAAACGAACAGGCCAAAGCAGCTAACGTCAAACAACAGCAACAAGCTGTCAACGCCAAACAGCAACAACAAGCCGCCGCCCCTCAATCGGCAGCACAATAAAGCAAAAGGCCGTCTGAAAACCTACTTACCCTTTCAGACGGCCTGCCCTAATGGTTAAAATCCACCAAACACAATAAAGACACACGATTATGAGCCGCGAAAACAACGTCAAATCCAAAGACCTACACCTCATCAACGACCTCAACGCCGCCCTTCAAAAAGAAAAACACAGCGGTCAATTTTGGGTCATCATCCTTTTCTTCATTTTCCTGGTTGTCTTCGTTATTTGGGCTTACAACAGCCCGGTCGAAGAAGTGACCCGCGGCAACGGCAATATCATTCCCAGTAGCCGTGAGCAAGTGATTCAAAGCCTCGACCCCGGCATCGTAACCGAAATCATGGTTAAAGAAGGCGATATGGTCGAGAAAGATCAGATTCTGATGAAACTCGACGACACGCGCAGCTCCGCCGTTTTGCGTGAAAGCGAAGCCAAAGTCGAAAACCTCGAAGCCACTGTTGCCCGCCTTAAAGCCGAAGCCTACGGCACCAAGCTCTCCTTCCCTGACAGCGTGGGTCCCGAGCTTCGCCGTCGCGAAATCGCCGCCTACAAAGCACGCCGTCAAGCCATGACCGACGCCGTCAGCGGCCTTTCCCAAAGCAAGGCTGCGCTTGACCGCGAAATCGCTATTACCGCCCCCATGGTTGCCGAAGGTGTGGTTTCCGAAGTCGAACTCTTAAGAATGCGCCGTGAGTCTGCCGACTTGGCCACTCAAATTTCCGAGCGCCGCAACCGCTACAAAGCCGATGCCAACAACGAACTTTTGCAAGCCGAATCCGAGCTGGCGCAATCCAAAGAAAACGTTGCCATGCGCGCCGACCCGGTTGAACGCTCGCAAATCCGCGCACCTATGCGCGGTATCGTCAAAGGCATAAAAGTCACCACCATCGGCGGCGTTGTGAACGCAGGCGAAGACATCATGCAAATTGTCCCGGTTGACGACAAACTGCTGGTCGAAGCCTATATCCGCCCGCAAGACATTGCCTTTATCCGCGCAGGCCAACCTGCATTGGTTAAAGTCAGCGCATACGACTACTCCATCTACGGTGGCTTGGAAGGCAAAGTTACTCTTGTTGGCGCCGATACCGTCAGCAACTCCATGCAAAACCGTGCCAACGACCTGAAACTTGATCCGAACCAAGTCTATTACCGCGTTCTCGTCCAAACCGAAAACAACTCCCTGAAAGACAAAAACGGCAAACCTATGCCGATTATTCCGGGCATGGTTGCAACGGTGGACATCAAAACCGGCGAGAAAACCATCTTCCAATACCTGATCAAGCCGATTACGCGTATGAAACAAGCGTTAAGCGAACGCTAATCGATAAACCGATAAAAGGCCGTCTGAAAATTTTCAGACGGCCTTTGGTTTATGTTTTAAATACCTCCTTATTCAGCAGATAAATTATTTCTCCTTAAAAGCAGTACCGACAAACGTTCTTTTCGGATTGCCGCGCTCAACTTGATAGAGTTGCGCGTGCTGCTCCTGCGCAAAATTTCCAGCCTGTCCGGCATGATGTTTCGCCAGCTTTTGCGCCAATAACATTACCGCCAATTTTTTATTGGCATGCTGGCTGCGTTCGCTCTCGACCCGCACGGAAATGCCGCTTTCTTTATGGGTGGCGTGGACGGCACTCTCGGTTTTATTGACGTGTTGCCCGCCTTTACCGCCCGAACGGCAGGTTTGAAACTCGATTCCGTTTTCAGACGGCATTTCATACATCTGCGGCATATCGGGCAAGCGGAAAACGCCTATATACCAATTTTTGCGCGGATGTTTCGGGCGGACGGGGCTGGGGCATACCCATTGGAGCGTCCCCTGCCAAGTTTGCGCCAAACTTTCGGCTTTCTGCCCTTCCAACTTGAGCGTCGCCGACAAAATGCCGTGCTTATCGGCGGTTTCGGTAACAAGTTCGGCATCAATGCCTTTTGCTTGGGCTTCAGTAAGCAATTCGCCCAAGACGAAACGGGCAAATATACGGCACTCTGCCGGCCCTTGCGCGGTGGAAATTTGCAGATAAACCGCTGGTGTATTCTGTTTCATCTTTACGCTCCACACTCGCCGCCGGTTTTATAAGTCAAAACAGGTTTAAACCGCGCGACCAATTCAATCAAACCTACGTTTTTCATGGCAGCAATAACGCTGTCGATGCTTTTATAAGCCTGCGGCGCTTCTTCAAAAATCAAAGCTTTGTCCTGACAGACAACCACGCTGCCAAATTCGGTCTGGCGCAGGCTGTCGGCAGTATATTTGTGCGACAGCCTGCCTTTGCATTCGCCGCGCTGCCACTTCCGACCTGCGCCATGAGCCAAGGTATTCAACGAAATTTGGCAATCTTCGGCAGGTTGAACCAGATAGCTGTAATCGCCGCGCGAGCCGGGTATCATGACCAAGCCTTTATCAGTGGGCGTTGCGCCTTTTCGGTGCAGCCAACCGGTTATGCCGTCAATCTCGGTTTGCTCCAAAAAATTATGGTGGACATCAAGCAGGCATGTTCCTTCTGCGCGCCAACGATCGAGCATTCTGGCCGCAATCAAACGGCGGTTAAGGCTGGCAAATTCAAGGGCTGTTTGGTGTTCGGCAAGATAGGTCGCCGCCGCTTTGCCCTCTTCCGCCAAACCTTGATGTCCGAAGGCGGCAATATGGCGTTGCAAAATCTGCTGGCCCAATCCGCGCGAACCGCTATGCACCAACAGTTGCAAATGGTTTTCATTAAAATCGGGCGGAAGCAAATCGGTGCGATAAACGGTGTCAACGGTTTGCAACTCGGCAAAATGGTTGCCGCCGCCAATCGTACCGACGGCAAGGCCGTCTGAAAATTGGCGCATATCGACAACGTCGTCTAACAAATCGACCTGTTCGTCTTTGTCTAGTGGCGTATCGATGTTGCCGAGCTGTTTAGCGAGCTTGGCCGGTTTGAGTTTGGCTGCGCGTAAATTGGTCTGCCAAAACGCCATGCCGCAACCGATGTCGTTCCCAATCAGGGCAGGATAAAAATGACGGTCGCTGAAAAATGCTGCACCAACCGGATAACCGCGCCCTGCATGTAAATCCGGCATTCCGGCAACGCGTAGCATATGCGGTAATCGGGCGGTGGTTTCGAGCTGTGCGACAGCGTTGCCTTCAATCCATGTATTTGAATCGGCAATAATTTGAATATGATGGGGATAATTGCCCATGTGTTTATGCTTTCTTTAAAACGGATAGAAACCGACAACTGATGACAATAGGTATCCACCGTCTGCGAAATGTTCAGACGGCCTGGTTTCTAGCCGATAATCGTAGGGAAAGCAGCCCGAAGCGGGCGACATGGAATGCGAAAAGCGTTATCCGAAAGTCAGACCGACGCTTGGGCTGCAAAGAATGTGATTGAGCGGATTGAAGTATTGCGTGTCATGGCTTGCTCCTTTCTTTGCATGAAAATATTAAAAACGTTCGGATTATAGAAGGTTCATTTCCAATCATGCAAACTTACTGACATCAATCTGCCAATAATGTTGCATAAATGGCAACTATTGAGAACATGATTTAGGCCGTCTGAAAACTTTTCAGACGGCCTTTTATACCCAATAATCCTTACAAAACAACGGTCGGATAAGAGCCGACAACTTTCACGAAGGAAGCGCGTTCGCCCAAAAGCTGCAAGGCTTTTTGGACATTTTCATCGCTTTGGTGGCCTTCGATATCGATGAAGAACAGGTATTCCCACAAAACCGATTTGCTTGGGCGGCTTTCAAATTTGGTCATGGAAATGCCCAACTCGGTGAAAGGTTGCAACAAAGCAGTAACGGCACCGGCACGGTTGGGCGCGGATACGACCAAAGAGGTTTTATCGTTGCCGCTGCGGCCGGTTTCTTGATGGCCCATCACCAAGAAGCGCGTGGTGTTGTTCGGTTCGTCTTCGATACACTCGGCGGCAAAGCTCAACTGATAAATTTCCGCGGCAATACGTCCGGCAATGGCGGCCACATTCGGGCTATCTGATTCGGCAACCAAACGCGCTGCTTCTGCATTGCTGGCTACGGCGATACGTTCGGCATTGGGCAGGTTGCGGCCGAGCCAGTCGTTGCATTGCGCCAAGGCTTGGGCATGGGCGAAAACTTTGGTAATGCCGCCGATTTCGTGGCTGTCTTTACGCAACAGGTTGTGATGAATGCGGACAACCACTTCGCCGCAGGCTTTCAAAGCGGTTACGGCCAGCAAGTCCAAAGTGCGCCCCACTGAGCCTTCGGTCGAATTTTCTACCGGCGCCACCAAATAATCGGCTTGGCGCGTTTCAACTTGTTTGAAGCAGTTGTCGATGGTGGTACACGCCATGGTGTGTGCGGCGTGGCCGAAATGTTTGATGGCAGCTTGCTGGGTAAATGTCCCCTTCGGGCCCAAATAGGCAATCGTCAGCGGACGCTCCACCGCCAAACATTCGCTCATAATCTCGCGAAACAGCCGAGTAACTGATTCATCAGGCAAAGGGCCGCGGTTCAAATCCTGAATCCGGCGCAAAACGGTCACTTCCCGTTCAGGACGGTACACCGCGCCTGTCCCTTTCAATTCGCCGATAGCATGCGCATGACCGGCGCGCTCATTGAGCAAACGGAGGATTTCCGCATCGATGCTGTCGATGGCATTGCGGTGCGGCAATAATTGTTCGTCTATGGATAAAGGCATAAGCTGTCTCGCAATTTTGTGAGGGATATTTTCATTTTAACATTAAAGGCCGTCTGAATTCCGTTTTCAGACGGCCTCAACACTATCTTTATCTAACTTTATCGTCTATCAGGTTTGCAAACGCCGCCAATTCCATCATAATTAAGCCTTTTGAACGACAAGGCCTATTCCATGCACTCAAACGGACTGCACACCCGTTTCCTGCCCGATGAAGAAGCAACCCTGAAACTGGGTGAAGAATGGAGCAAGCAGCTTTCCGCTCCGCTGACCATCTATCTTGAAGGCGGACTGGGTGCAGGCAAAACCACGCTGACACGCGGGATTTTGCGCGGACTGGGGCATACGGGCGCAGTCAAAAGCCCGACTTACACCATTGTCGAATCTTATCCGCTGGATACATTCACCCTCCACCATTTCGACCTCTACCGCTTTACTATGCCCGAGGAATGGGAGGATGCCGGTTTGGACGAATTGTTTGCGCCCGACAGCGTCTGCCTCATCGAATGGCCGCAGCAAGGCGGGGAATTCACGCCTCCGGCAGACATTACCATTACATTGACGTACACCGATAAGGGCAGAACCTGCACCTTTTCCGCCCACACAAACCAAGGCCGAAAAAGTTTAGAATCATGGTCAAATTAACTAGAAGACACATTCTCCGTCAAGGCACAGGACTATTTCTCACCCTCACGCCCGTTGGTGCCGCATTGGCCAAACCGGCCTCTCCTGCGCAATTCCTTGCCGTCCGCATTTGGCCGGCGAACGCCTACACACGCGTTACCCTTGAGAGCAACCACTCAATGAAATACCAACATTTTATGTTGGACAACCCCAACCGGTTGGTCGTGGATATTCAAGGCGCGGAAATCAACAGCGTCCTGCAAGGCATTTCCAGCAAAGTGCTGTCTAACGACCCTTTTATCCGCAGCATTCGTGCCGGTCAAAATACGCCCAATACCGTGCGTATCGTCATCGACCTCAAACAAAGTACCCATCCGCAAGTCTTTGCGCTCGCCCCCGTCGGCAACTTCAGAAACCGCTTGGTTATCGACCTCTATCCGCACGGCGCAGATGCCAACGACCCGATGATGGCCTTGCTCAACGGCAATGTTCCCAAACAACGTCAAAATACCAATATCGCATACGACACCCCTGCCCCTAAAAACAATCGCGGCAGCGGTGGCAACCGCCGTCCCGTGATTATGATCGACCCCGGTCACGGTGGCGAAGACCCCGGCGCAATCGGCCCGAGCGGCCTCAAAGAAAAAAACGTCGTACTCTCCATCGCCCGCGAAACCAAAAAACGCCTCGAAGCCTTGGGTTACAACGTATTCATGACGCGCAACGAAGACATCTTTATCCCATTGGGCGTACGCGTTGCCAAAGGCCGTGCGCGCAATGCCGACGTATTCGTATCCATCCACGCCGATGCCTTTACCAGCCCGTCCGCTCGCGGTACCGGCGTATATATGCTCAATACCAAAGGCGCGACCAGCTCGGCGGCAAAATTCCTTGCCCAAACCCAAAACAACGCCGATGCCATCGGCGGCGTACAAACCAGCGGCAACCCCAATGTCGACAACGCCATTTTGGATATGACCCAAACCGCGACCCTGCGCGACAGCCGCAAGCTTGGCCATTCCGTCTTGACCGAATTGGGCAAACTCAACCAATTACACAAAGGCCGCGTTGACGAAGCCAACTTCGCCGTCCTCCGTGCGCCAGATATTCCATCCATTTTGGTGGAAACTGCCTTCCTATCCAATCCTACCGAAGAGCGGCTGCTCGGCAGCGAATCATTCCGCCAACAATGCGCCCAAGCCATTGCCACCGGTATTCAAAAATACATCAATACCGCCGTTTTACGCCGCGGATAATGGCTTGATAAAACAAAGGCCGTCTGAAAATTTTTCAGACAGCCTTATCTTTTCAAGCAATCTATTGGCATGAACAATACAGCAAAATGGGAGAATGGCGGCAAAATAACAATTGAGCCAAACCCTGTCAATCTTTGCTATTACATGTTCTACACTCATATGCGTGCTATTTATTGTTGGTACCTGATTTACCAAATGCCGGCTGTAATTGATCAGCAAGATCGTCTTCAATCAATTGCAGCACATCAGCGGGAAGTGTATCGGCATATTGATGAATCGTTATTTTATATTGGCCTTGATACCATTGATTTAAATGCAATGCATAGGTACTTTTATGCCCGAAGCCCAAATGCTGTGCCAATCTATTCCGAATACTGTGACGTGAAGACCCTACGTATAGAACCTGACTTGGGCGATTTAATTTTGCGCAGGCATGTGTTTTAAGTAAGCGAAAATTTTGAAATTGCTGAAAAGTTGTATTAATGTCGCCTTCAATCTGTTGGATAACATAAATAAAGCATCCATGACTGGGCAATTGTTCCAACGTTGTAAATTCAAAGGTACGGTCAGGTACAAGCTTTTTTGCTTGTATACAATGTTCAATCAATCGGTCAAGATAACGCATATTAACCGCACTTCCCTACCGCAGCCGGATAGACGGATACCTTCGTCTGCGTCAATGCAAACAGGTTTTCCAACTGCATTTGCGCCTGACGGTTGGCATGTTCCAAAATCTCAGCCCTACATGCGCTTTGCAATACCTGCCGTTTCGCCTCTTCCTGCACCGTCTTGAATACAGACTTATCCATAGGCAGCAAATTAAACGAGCCGGTCTGAATATCGTACACTTCGATATTTTCCAAATCCACGCTCAAGATTTCCACCGCCGGCAGACTGATTAATACCTTGTCGTCCACAATATTGACATTGTCCGCGCCTAACTTGTCCAAATCCAAACCGGCCAACACCTTGCCGCGCACAATAAAAATACCGCTTTGCGAATCCTGCCACAGCCTGCGCCAATCCCCTTTTTTCTCCGTACGGATAATCGTATCGATATAAAATGCCGTACTTTCCAAGCGGTTCATCTGCTTAATCTGCATCAAAACCCCCTCACGGGACAAAACCTGATGTTCTTCGTTCTGACCATGCAGGGCATAAAACCAGCCGCCTGCAGCCGTCAACGCACACAACACCAGCACGACCAATCCGCGCCCAAACATTTTCATTTCAAACATTCCCCATTAAAATAATCATCAAAACATTCCCCATATTCTCCCAAAACCGTCAATTTCAAGCCATACCCAGGCCGTCTGAAACAATAAATTTCATTACCAAAAAGTAATAAAAAATCTCAACAAACAAAGTTTGCCTTTTGGTAAAGACAAGACTACAATCCATTACACACAATTCAATTTCATCTCATCATGAATACCACCGACCTGCGCCGCCACAACCTGCGGCAATGGATAACACAACACCACAACGGCCAGCAGACCAAGTTTGCCCAAGCCATCTCCATCAACCAAGGCGAGCTGTCCGCCCTGCTGAAAAACAAATCTTTCGGCGAGAAAAAAGCCCGAAAAATCGAGCAGGCAGCCAATATGCCTGACATGTGGCTGGATCAAGACCACCAAGACCGCCACGCCCCCACCATCAGCCAAGAAAGAAATACCATGTCCCACATCTCCACCATTCCCGAAATCCTAGCAGACATCAAAGCCGGCAAAATGGTCATCATCACCGATGCCGAAGACCGCGAAAACGAAGGCGACTTGCTGATGGCCGCCCAATTCGTTACCCCCGAAGCCATCAACTTCATGATCAAAAACGCACGTGGCCTGGTCTGCCTGCCGATGGACGGCGAAATGGTCGAAAAACTCGGCCTGCCTATGATGACCCAAAAAAATGGCGCACAATACGGCACCAACTTCACCGTCTCCATCGAAGCCGCCCACGGCATCACCACCGGCATTTCCGCCGCCGACCGCGCCCTGACCATTCAAACCGCCGTTTCCCCATCCGCCAAACCCGAAGACATCGTCCAACCCGGCCACATCTTCCCACTGCGCGCCCAAAAAGGCGGCGTACTCGTCCGCGCCGGACACACAGAAGCCGGCGTCGATCTGGCACAAATGAACGGCCTGATTCCCGCCGCCGTCATCTGCGAAATCATCAACGACGACGGCACCATGGCGCGTATGCCCGAACTGATGAAGTTCGCCGAAGAACACAATCTCAAAATCGGCACCATTACCGACCTCATCGAATACCGCAGCCGTACCGAAAGCCTGCTTGAAGACATGGGCAACTCACCCGTACAAACCCCATGGGGCGAGTTCCAACAACACGTTTACGTCGACAAACTCTCCGGCGAAACCCACCTCGCCCTCGTCAAAGGCACACCTTCCGCCGAAGAAGAAACCCTCGTCCGCGTCCACGAACCCTTCAGCGTCATGGACTTCATCCAAACCAACCCGCGCCACTCATGGTCGCTGCCCAAAGCCCTTGAGCGCATCCAACAAGCCGAAAGTGGCGTAGTCATCCTCCTGCACCGCACTGAAGACGGCGCCACCCTGCTCGACCGCACCCTACCCAAAGGCGCCAACCAAGCCTACAAATGGGACAGCAAAAGCTACGGCATAGGCGCACAAATCCTCGCCGGCCTCAACGTCAAAAAACTGCGCGTCCTCGGCCAGCCGTCATCCTTCACCGGCCTCACCGGCTTCGGCCTCGAAGTCGTCGGCTTTGAAGAAGCTGAAAAATAATCTTGCTTGATTAACTCTCAAAGCAAATGAAACAAAAGGCCGTCTGAAAGTTTTCAGACGGCCTTTTAAGTTTGTTATCCAACTCAAAAACTGCGAATATAAAAAAGCCGATACACCTTTCCGATGTATCGGCTTTCGCTATCTGCTCAACGCTTAATTTTTGCTGGGCAGTTCTTTTTCGCTCAATGGTTTGATGTACCAAATATCGCGGCAGTAGTCGGCGATGGAGCGGTCGGATGAGAAGAAGCCCATGTTGGCGATGTTGATCAAGGCTGATTTGCGCCATGCGGATACGTTGCGGTAGTGTTCGTCCGCTTTGTATTGCGTGTCGATGTAGCTGCGGAAATCGGCCATCAGTTGATAGAAGTCGCCGTATGGTTGCAACACGTCGTTGTAGCGGTTTGGCTCTTCCGGAGAGAAAGTGCCTTGGCTGATTTGGTTGACGACGCGGCGTAGATCGCTGTCTCGCTCGATATAGCTCAACGGGTCGTAACCATTGCGGCGGATTTCTTCGACTTGCTCGACGGTGTTACCAAAGATATAGCAGTTGTCCGCGCCGACTTTTTCCAAAATCTCAACGTTCGCGCCGTCCAGTGTACCCATGCAGAGCGCGCCGTTAAGGGCGAATTTCATGTTGCTGGTACCGGATGCTTCTGTACCCGCCAGTGAGATTTGTTCGTGCAAATCAGCGGCTGGGATGATGATTTGGGCGAGGCTGACGCTGTAGTTCGGGATGAACACAACTTTAATCAAGTCGCGGATACGGGTGTCGTTGTTGATAACTTTGGCGACGTCATTAATCAGTCGGATGATTTTCTTCGCCATGTAATAAGCGGATGCGGCTTTACCGGCAAAGATGAACACGCGCGGCTGCCAATCGAAATCTGGGTTTTCCAGGATTTTGTTGTAGCGGTCGACGATGTGCATCACGTTCAATGCTTGACGTTTGTACTCGTGGATACGTTTGATTTGGATATCGAAAAGTGCATCGGTATTAACTTTGATGCCCAGCTCGGTTTCAATGTATTTAGCAAGGCGCTCTTTGGCGGCTTTTTTCACTTCGCCGAATTCTGCCTGTACGGAGGCATCGTCCACTTTGTCGTTGAGCTTGGTCAAGTTGTCCAAATGCAGACGCCAGTCTTCGTCGCCCAGATGTTTGTCCAAGAATTTGGTCAGGCCCGGGTTGGCGATGTTGATCCAGCGGCGCGGGGTTACGCCGTTGGTTACGTTGGTAAAGCGTTCTGGGAACACTTTGGCAAAGTCGGCGAAGATGGATGTGGTCATCAAATCGGAGTGGATTTTTGCCACGCCGTTGACTTTGTGCGAACCGATAACCGCCAGCCATGCCATGCGGACGCGACGGCCGTGGGTTTCATCAATGATGGATACGCGGCGGACAAAGTCGTCGTCGAAGTTGCCAATGGCGCGTAAGGCATTGAGGAAGTAGGCGTTGATTTCAAAGATGATGTCCAAGTGGCGCGGCAGCAGACGGCCCATCAGGTCAACCTGCCAAGTTTCCAAGGCTTCGCTCATCAATGTGTGGTTGGTGTAAGAGAAAATCTTACAGCACATATTCCATGCTTCAGTCCATGCGATGCCCTCTTCGTCAATCAGGATGCGCATCAATTCTGGAATGGCGAGCACCGGATGGGTATCGTTCAAGTGGATGGCGACTTCGTCTGCCAAAGTGCGGATGCTTGGGAAACGGCATTTGTGACGGGCAACGATGTCTTGAACGGAAGCGGAAACCAAGAAGTATTCTTGCTTCAGGCGCAATTCGCGGCCGGAATCGGTAGAGTCGTTCGGATACAGAACGCGTGAGATGTTTTCGTCGCTGTTTTGTGCGCGAACAGCAGAGGCATAGTCGCCTCGGTTGAAGTCGGCAAGGTCAAACAGGTTGCCTGCGTGTGCAGTCCACAAACGCAATGGGTTGGCACATTCGCCGCCATAGCCCGGAATAATTTCGTCGTATGCCCAAGCGGAAATTTCTTCGCTCGGCTGCCATTCTTTTTTGTCGCCCAAGTTCAATACTTGACCGCCGAAACGGACGGAATATTGTTTGTTCGGACGGGCAAACTGCCATGCCAAATCTTGGTCGAGCCACAAATCGGGTTTTTCAACTTGTTGGCCATCCACGATTTCTTGTTTGAACATACCGTATTGGTAACGGATGCCGTAGCCCATGGCCGGAATGCGCAGGGTTGCCAAAGAGTCGAGGAAGCAGGCGGCCAGACGGCCCAAACCGCCGTTACCCAAACCCGGATCTTCTTCTTGTTCGCAGACATCGGCAAATTCTTTGCCCAGTTGCTTGAAGGCTTCTTCAAATTCGGCGTAAACGCCTTCGTTAATCAGCGCGTTGACAAACGAACGGCCGAGCAGGAATTCCATAGACAGGTAATAAACCATGCGTTTGCTGTTGTCGATGTGGGCGCGGCGTGTTTTGAGGAAATCTTCCGCAATCAGGTCACGCGCGGCAAGCATGGCGGCGTTGAGCCATTGGTGTGAAGTTGCCTCCTTCGGATCTACGCCCAAGATGAAAATCAGCTTGTAAACGATGGACTTGCGGATGGTTTCGGCGTCCGGTTTAGGCATTACATAATCGTAACCGGAGATGGGGAGTTTTTTCTTAGCCATGGAAGCCTTTCTCTAGCGTGAGGCACTGGACAACGCGCCTGATGGTTTTATTAAAAACAACGAAACTCGGTTTTCAGACGGTCTGACAACGGCAACAGGCCGTCTGAAAGGAATGGTGCGTAGATTTGTTACAAACTAAGGAGATTATAGCGGAAAGATTCAAAAAAAGGATATATTTTTCTTTATAAAACATTCAATTAACAATTAAACCATTCATCATCTTATTGGCATTTTCAATTTATACCACTAAGCTGCAAATCATAAAATACTGACAAAATATCAAAGAATTAATCAACCAATAGTTTAATTCTCATTTAATTTGTTTTATGTAAAATCCAAATCCCCATATGCTCAACAACACATTTTCCTGATTCTTCGTAATTAAATTTCTCAGATGGTACGCAAGAAATTTCCCAATTGCCTTGAGGCAGGTTAAATAACTGACGACTACGTTTGGCATTGACCAACAGCAGCCATTCATCGTCCAAAACAACCTGAATCGCCTTGCTGCCCCTGTTGTGCCAACAATATTCGGTCATCGGGCTGCTATCGGCATTGAGCCATTGCACACGTTCTTTTTGCCACCAGCAATCATCTGTCAGCAGCTTGATTTGACTTCGTACGCGTATCAGCTCTTGAGTGTAATTCTGCAACATATGAGACTCATTTTGCCAATCCAACCATGTAATCGGATTATCTTGGCAGTAGCTGTTGTTGTTGCCTTGCTGACTGTTGCCAAACTCATCGCCCGCCAAAAGCATGGGCGTACCGTTGGATAAAAACAAGGAGGCAAGCAGCGCTTTGGAAGTGTATTCGCGGTTGAGCAAAACTTCTTCATCATCGGTTTCGCCTTCTACGCCGTGGTTGTAGCTGATGTTTTCATTATGCCCGTCGCGGTTGTTTTCGCCGTTGGCTTCGTTGTGTTTTTCGTTATAGCTGACCAAATCGCGCAGGGTGAAGCCGTCGTGTGCAGTGATGAAGTTGATGCTGGCGGACGGATGGCGGCCACTGTGGTTGAAAATATCGGACGACCCGGCCAAACGTTCGGCAAATGCACCCAAATTGCCGCTTTCCCATGACCAAAACGCGCGCATATCATCGCGGAAACGACCGTTCCATTCGGCAAAAGGTTGAGGGAAATTGCCCAAGTGATAACCGCCCTCGCCGATGTCCCATGCTTCGACAATCAGTTTCAAACCGGCCAAAACCGGGTCTTGATACAGGACTTGGAAAAAACGGCCGTACGATTGGAAATCGGGTTCGCGTCCCAATACGGTTCCCAAATCGAAACGGAAGCCGTCAACATGAAACTCTTCAGCCCAATAGCGCAGGCTGTCTGCCGCCCAACGGGTAACGTCGCGCCGGACAATATTGAGCGTATTGCCGCAACCCGACCAGTTTTCATAATTGCCGTAAGGGGTGTGCCAATACCATAAGGTGTTGTCGATACCGCGCTGACACAGCATCGGGCCTTTGTCGTCCTGTTCTGCCGTGTGGTTGTACACGACATCCAAAATCACTTCCAAACCTGCCTGATGCAGGGCTTTGACCGCTTGTTTAAACTCCGCCGCCGCACGCTCGGGATTGTCGGCATAAGACGGCTCGACGGCAAAATGAGAATAAGTGTTGTAGCCCCAATAATTGCTCAAGCCCATCTGCTGAAGATGGTATTCGTCCAGATGATAATGAATCGGCAGCAGCTCGACCGTTGTTACCCCCAACTCTTGCAAATAGGCCAAAACCCGTTTATCGCACAAGGCCTTATAAGTGCCTGCATATTTCAAATCGGGGAATTGCTTGGTAAACCCTTTGACATGGGCTTCATAAATAACGGTTTTGCCCCACGGTATTTCCGGACGGCAATCTTTGGCCCAATTGAATCGACTGCGTCCGATCACGACGCTTTTCGGCGCAACGGCGGCATTGTCGCGTTCATCTTCCGGTCTGAACCATGCCATTTCTTCGGCGGTACGGTAGCTTGGTTTGCCGTCAATTTTTTTGGAATACGGGTCAATCAGCAATTTGTTGGGATTAAAACATGAGCCGTATTCTGCGTTTTCACGTCCATACACGCGAAAACCGTATCGCTGCCCTGCCTTAACGTCCGGCACAAATCCGTAAAATACCGAACCGCGCCGCGAAGGCATCTCCAAACGGGTTTCTTTATCCTTATCAAACAGACACAATTCGACCTTTTCGGCATTGATGGAAAACAAGGTGAAATTCGCGCCCTTGCTTGTCAGGGTCGCGCCCATGGGATAAGGCTTGCCTTCCTCGATATGCCATGATTTGGCAGTCATAGAATGATTCCTTGGTATGTATTTGGTTTCGTGTCCAATATAAGGCCGTCTGAAAATCTTTCAGACGGCCTTGAGTCATATTGATATCACTATCTTTTAATTTTCAGCTGATTAGGCAGGCATGATACCCACCCTCAAAGTTGATTTACGCTTCGTCTTTGAGTGCCGCCTGATACAGGTAAACGGTTGCCAAAGGCGGTACGGTAACAGACAAGGAATTTGGTTTGCCATGCGACCAAACTTCTTCTGTCTCCACCGTTGCGCCGGTAGAAACGCCGCTGCCTTTGTAATGCAGGTCGTCTGAATTGAGGATTTCGCGGTATTCGCCGGCAGAATTCACGCCGAAACGGTAGCCTTCGCGTACCACAGGCGTGAAGTTGCTGATCACAATAACGCGGTTGCCTTCACGGTCGCGGCGCTCGAAGACGAATACGGAATTGTCGCCGTCATCTGCAACCAGCCACTCAAAGCCTTCAGACCATTGGTCTAATTGGTAAAGCGGCGCGTTGTCTTTATAGACATGGTTCAATTCGCGTACGAAGTCTTGTACGCCTTTGTGCCAGCCGCCATCTTGCTCCAGCAAGAACCAATCCAGTCCTTCGTTGTAGTTCCACTCGCGGCCTTGTGCAAACTCGTTGCCCATAAACAAGAGTTTTTTGCCGGGGAAGCCGTACATAAAGCCGTAGTAGGCGCGCAGGTTGGCAAATTGTTGCCAGCAGTCGCCGGGCATACGTCCGAGCAGCGAACGTTTGCCGTGCACGACTTCATCGTGTGAAAGCGGCAGGACAAAGTTTTCGCTGTACTGGTACATCATGCCGAAAGTCATTTTGTTGTGGTGATATTTGCGGTTGATGGGGTCTTCCATCATGTAACGCAACGTATCGTTCATCCAGCCCATATTCCATTTGAAGCTGAAGTTCAAACCTTCTTGACGGGTGACGTTAGCGAATGAAGTAGATTCTTCGGCAATTTCAGTCGCAGCTGGAACCTCCTCTTTCAACATGGTGTTGGTATCACGCAGGAAAGCGATGGCTTCGAGGTTTTCATGGCCGCCGTATTGGTTCGGAATCCACTCGCCGTCTTTGCGCGAATAGTTGCGGTAAATCATCGAAGCAACCGCATCAACGCGGATACCGTCAAAGCCGAAACGTTCTATCCAATACAAAGCATTGCCTTGCAGGAAGTTTTTCACTTCGTTTCTGCCGAAGTTGTAAATCAAGGTGTTCCAGTCTTGGTGGTAGCCTTCGCGCGGGTCGGCGTGTTCGTACAGCGCGGTGCCGTCAAATTTGGCCAAGCCGTGATCGTCGGTCGGGAAATGGCCGACCACCCAGTCGAGGATAACGCTGATGCCTGCGTCGTGCGCGGCTTTAATCAATGCACGCAATTCTTCCGGCGAACCGAAACGGCTGGTCGGCGCATACAAACCGGTTGCCTGATAGCCCCATGAGCCGTCAAACGGATATTCGGAAACAGGCAAAAACTCGATATGGGTAAAGCCCATGTCTTTGACGTATGCCACCAGCTCTTTGGCCAACTCTTCATAAGTCAGCCAAAAATTGTTTTCCGGATTGCGTTTCCACGAGCCCAAATGCACTTCATAAATGCTGATAGGCGCATCAATGGCGTTGGCACAGGCGCGGAAAGCAGGTTCTTCCACTTCGTCAGGCAAGCCGCGCACGATAGATGCCGTGGTTGGACGCAGTTCCGCACCGAAAGCATACGGGTCGGCTTTTTCACGTACATTACCGTTGGCATCGCGGATTTCAAATTTGTAGAGGGCATTGAGTTTGACTGCAGGAATAAAGATGTCCCAAATGCCGTTGTCGCGATGGAAACGCATCACATGGCGGCGGCCATCCCAGTTATTAAATTCGCCGATGACGGAAACGCGTTGCGCATTGGGCGCCCATACGGCAAAGCGTACGCCCTTCACGCCGTCCAACTCGGCAAAATGTGCGCCTAAAGTCTCATAAGGACGCAGGTGTTTGCCTTCGGCCAACAGCCAGGAATCCATGTCTTGCAACGCAGAGCTGAAATGATAAGGGTCTTCTTCAATCACTGGCTCGGAATCTTCGGTATAACGGATACTCAAAGCGTAATCGGGCGCATCATCAGGCAAAACGGCCACAAAGAAACCGCGTTCATCAATTTTTTCAGACGGCACGATGAGTTCGCCGCTGCGGCGGTTCACGATATCCACGCTTACTGCGCCGGGAATCAAAACGCGTACTACTTCATCGCCCTCTGCAAGGCGGTGTCGTCCCAGATAAGCGAACAAATCGCTGTGGGTGGCAAGAAACAGGCTTTCGACCGTATCGCGCTCGATTTGGTCAAGTTCATGATAAGCCTTGATTTGGCTGTTTGTTTTCATGCGTACCTCGTCAATAATGGCAAGTTGGCCGCCCATGAGGCGGTGTTGTAGGAAATCTTCCAAAGAAACCGGCATTTTTTGCGCCCAGTTCGGATAGCCTTCGGTTACACCCGGGACATTCAGATTGTCGATGACGCCCAGCAGGTTTTCCAGTTGTACGGCGTAAAGTTTGCTGCGGCTCAATGCGCCGTATTTATGCAAAGCCCCCAGCAAGATTTCATCGGCTTTTGCCGGCATTTGTACGTCTGCACCCAGACAGCCGGTTTCTTTCAATTTATCCAGCAAATCGGCTTTATCGTGTTCGCGCTCGTCCAAGGCCGTCTGAAAAGCGGCTACATCAGGCAAAGTACCGAGCTTGAACATCGTATCCAAATCTTTGCCTATCCAATAACCTGCCAAAGGCGCAACATCGTGGGTACTGATGACCGTAATCGCCTGCTCGGGGTATTCTTCAGGTAATTGGAAACCGTTCCAGCCCTTGCTGAAATACATCACTTTGTAGGAGAACACTTGATAGCGATTGAGCAGATAACGCGCTTGATCGGGTACCGTTCCCAAATCCTCGCCGATGATGACGCAACGGTTGCGCTGGCTTTCCAATGCCAAAATGGCGAAAGTCACTTCGGCATCGTAATGCACATATGCGCCGAAATCTGCTGTTTTATCGTTTAAAACCCACCACAAACGACACAATGCCATCACATGGTCAATCCGCAACACGCCATACAGGCGCATGTTTTCGCGCAACAGATGGGCAAACTTTTCATAGCCCGTATGTTTCAACATCGACGGATTAAGCGGCGGCAAATTCCAATTCTGCCCTGTCGGCCCCAAAGGATCGGGCGGCGCACCGACCGATACGTCCATACAATAATCTTGACGGTTTAACCAAGTATCCGCGCTGCCTCGCGCCACGCCGACCGCCAAATCGCCGTAAATACCGAGTTTGACACCGTATTCGGCAGCGGCTTGGTTGACTTCTTGCAACTGCTTCGCACAAAGCCATTGCAGCCACATATAAAAACGGATTTCACGCTCATGACTAAGCGCAAATTTTTCTACTGCTTCGCCATCAGGTTGATGAAATTCAGACGGCCATGACTGCCAACCCACTTGTCCGGGACGGCTGTAATACTGGTCCAAAGCCTCAAACAAACCGAAGCCCTGCAAAGCCTTGCCTTTTTCTAATACAAATGCTTCAAATGCAGCACGTTCATTTACCGCAGCCTCGCAAGTATCTTGTTCAAACGCGTTAAACGCCATCTGCAGCGCATCACGCTTACATGCCCAAACCGCCGTATAAGTCACCGTTTCCGTAACACGCAAAGCGGCGATACGCTGACGGATTTTTGGTTGTGCCAACCAGTTTTTCAGTTGTTCGTTATAAGTAAACGCCCCGACTTTCTCGATATCCAAGTAAATCGGATTGAGCCATTCGCGCGAAGAAGGGCTATACGGGCTGGCAAAGGCAGGCTTGCTGGTAAACAAGGCATGCAAAGGGTTGATACCGACAAAATCCAGCTTTTTCTCTGCAGCATATTTCATCAGGTTCAGCAAATCGGTAAAGTCGCCTATGCCCCAGTTGCGCTCGGAACGCAGGCTGTACAAATGCATGGTCAAACCATTCATCCGTCCGCCATTGGCAAGCAGTTTGGGTTGATAAACCGATTCAGGCGCAACAATCAGACGTACAAGGCAACATTTACCGTCGGTCTCGGCCGATAAAGTGTAATAACCGCAAGTCAGTTGGGGCAGCTTAATCCAAAGCGTATCGTTGTCGCCCGGATACAAAGTCAAGGTCTGGCACTCATCCGCCTCATTAATCAATACGACCGCTTCCGCACCATGAAATTTAGACGGCATCTGTAAAGATTCTTCACCGTTTTCATGCGCGACCATCGTATTCAGATAAAGGCCGTCTGAATCCGGTTTGCTTTTGTCCAAAATAGCAACGATCGATTCCAAAACTTCAGGTTTGGTCGCATGATATGTACCGTTGATGTCGTGGTAGCCTAAATCAATACCGGCCTCTACAGCCTGCTGCTCCAATGTTTCACTCATTGCATTCTGCCTGTTTTACCAATATCTGAATCTTAATACAGATTTTGTCGCACCGTTACATGTAATTCATTGTAGTCTCTAACAAAATCCATATTTCCCCGCTTGATTTGACCTGAGCCAAAATTTCCTATTTATCTGTCTTGTAAAAACTTAAAGGCCGTCTGAAAAAGAAGGTTTCACTCCTGTTCAGACGGCCTTTATCATGTTTCAAGCCTGATTAGTGGTGATGATGACCATGCGGGCCATGTACGTGACCGTGGGCAATTTCTTCCTCAGTCGCATCGCGTACACCTTCAACGGTCGCTTTGAACAATACTTTCATACCGGCCAAAGGATGGTTGCCGTCTACTACGGCTTTACCGTCGGCAACATCGGTTACACGATAAATCAATACATCGCCTGTTTCCGGATCATCGGCTTCAAACATCATGCCGACTTCAACTTCAACAGGAAATACGCTTACATCTTCAATGCGCACCAACTCAGGATCTTGCTCGCCGAAAGCATCATCGGGCGACAAAGCCACTTCGACGGTATCGCCTACATTTTTGCCGTGCAACGCTTCTTCCACCAAAGGGAAAATACCGTCATAACCGCCATGCAAGTAAGCAATCGGCTCTTCGGTTTTGTCCAACAACTGGTTGTTTGCATCGTACATTTCATAATGCAGGGAAACTACGGAATTTTTAACAATAGACATCATGTCGTCCTTAATCAATATTTATAAAGTCAAGTTCAGGCTATTCTATCACAGCTGTAACTAAACAATCGGTTTACCTTAAACAAATACTTTTAGCAAACACAACAAAACCGAAAAAGTCCATATAAAAAACAAAATTGAATGATCCCAATCCATAAAAGTTGCTTTTTCACAACACAAAGTTGCTAAATTACAAAAATTTCCCTAAACGCAAAAACATTCCAAACCCTTAAAACCTATAACAAATAAAAATACACAACTAATTGAATATAATGTATTTTTAAAATCTTCATTAATAATGAATATTTTTAGATGATTTTTCGCGCGCCAATATGATTTACATTATTTTCACTATTTTCGTATTGATTTTAGCCGGCAAACGGTTACGCAACGTTGCATTGACCTATCTCGTGGGGCATAATATTGAAAAATTCAGCAATGAATTTCTACTGTATAGGCCGTCTGACGGCTATTTTTAGTTTAAATCGATTTAAAAAAGGTTCTTAAAAATGAAAAAATCTCTGTTCGCTGCTGCTTTGTTGTCTTTAGCTTTGGCCGCTTGTGGCGGTGCTGATAAAGCTGCTGAAACTGCCGCTTCTGCTGCTTCCGAAGCCGCTGCATCTGCTACTGAAGCTGCTGCATCTGCTACTGAAGCTGCCGCTTCTGCTGCTTCCGAAGCTACTGAAGCCGCTGCTTCTGCTACTGAAGCTGCTGCATCTGCTACCGAAGCCGCTGCTTCTGAAGCTGCTAAATAATATTCTTTTGAATATTTTGAATATTAAGAAAAGCAGGATACCATTGCGTATCCTGCTTTTTTACATTCCTCACACTCCCCTTCCCGACTTTTCCGCCTGACTGCCATGCACCTTCACGACCGTTTTACTGAGTTTCTTTCCGCTTCTGAAATCATCGAAGCCACTCCGGCCTTGTTAAACGACCAACGCCGCCGCTTTGTTTCTTCGCCGGATATTGTCTTACAGCCGAACTCTGTCGAAAGCGTGCAGAAAATCATGCGTTTCTGTTTTGAAAACCGCATCCGCGTCACCCCGCAAGGCGGCAATACCGGATTATGCGGTGCAACAGTAACCACCGAAGGCGTACTGCTCAATCTCTCCAAGCTCAACCGCATCCGCGATATCAACCTTGCCGACAACAGCATGACGGTTGAAGCAGGCATGATTTTGCAGAATGCTCAAAAGGCGGCAGCCGAAGCCGGACGACTGTTTCCGCTCAGCCTTGCTAGCGAAGGCTCTTGCCAAATCGGCGGCAATATCGCCTGTAATGCCGGCGGTTTGAATGTCTTGCGTTACGGCAGCATGCGTGATTTGGTATTGGGTTTGGAAGTCGTTTTACCAAACGGCGAACTGGTTTCCCACCTTCAGCCCCTGCACAAAAACACGACCGGCTACGACTTGCGCCATCTTTTTATCGGCAGCGAAGGAACATTGGGCATCATTACCGCAGCCACACTCAAACTCTTTGCCCAGCCCAAAACCAAAGCGACCGCATGGGTAGGTTTAGACGATATTGAATCCGCCGTCTCGCTTTTGACTGCGGTGCAAGGTCATTTTGCCGAGCGCTTGACCAGCTTCGAGCTGATCAGTCGCTTTGCCCTCGATTTATCTTCGGAATTCAGCCAACTCAAAAAGCCCGCCGATGCGGAATGGCATATTTTGATTGAACTTGCAGATTCCGTTCCCGATGCCGGACTGGATGAAAAGCTTGCCGAATTTCTCTATCAAAACGGATGGGAAAACAGTATCTTGGCGCAATCCGAGCAAGAGCGCTCCGACTTATGGACCTTGCGTGAAAATATTTCTGCTTCCCAACGCAAACTCGGCACCAGCATCAAACACGACATCGCCGTCCCTATCGCCCAAGTGGCCGCCTTTGTCCGCCAATGCGCCCCTGCCTTGGAAACCCGCTTTCCCGGCATACAAATTGTTTGCTTCGGACATTTAGGCGACGGCAGCCTGCATTACAATACATTCCTGCCCAATGTATTGAGCAATGAAGCCTACCAATACGAAGACGCCGTCAATACCATTGTTTATGAAAACATCCTTACCTGCCACGGTACGATTGCCGCAGAACACGGCGTAGGCATAATCAAAAAACATTGGCTGCCCCGTGTGCGTACGCAGGCAGAACTCGTTCTGATGCATGCCATCAAAAATCAGCTTGACCCTTATGGCATTATGAATCCGGACAAACTCCTGCCTTCTTTGGATTAACCAATACAAAAGGCCGTCTGAAACATTTCAGACGGCCTTTTTATTTTATCCAAACTATTTCAATGCCGTTTTCCAATCCAATCCGCCCAAGGATGGTACCTGTATCACTTCGTTGGTATCCAAATTGACCGCTGTCAGCTCTCCGCCCCACAACGCGCCGGTATCCAAAGCAATAACCTGATCGGTATTAACGTAACCCAATGACGACCAATGTCCGAACACGGTAATATAATCCAAATTCTGCCTATCGGGTGCTTTAAACCAAGGGCGCAGGTAAAGCGGCATTTTTTTCAAAGTGGATTTATATTCGTAATCCAATTCGCCTTTGTACGTCAGCGCACGCATACGGGTAAAGACGTTGATAATCATGCGTAGGCGCTCATAGCCTGTCAAATCGTCCGTCCACTCGGTCGGCTTGTTGCCGTACATTTTGCCAAAAAATTTCCTGTACTTTTTACCTTGCAATTCATCCTCAGCTTCACGGGCAAGGCTTTCGGCTTTATTAACAGACCATTGCGGCAAAATACCGGCATGCACCATCACATGCCTGTCGCCGCGTACCAAAAGCGGTTGATGACGCAGCCAGTCAAGCATGGCATGACTATCGGGATGGGTCAAAATCGGCTCAACCGTATCACTACGCTTGAGCGTTCCTTCACCGCAACCGACTGCCAAAAGATGTAAATCATGATTACCCAAAACCATTTGCACGCTGCTGTCATGCTCTTTGGCAAATTTCAGGGTTTCCAATGACTTCGGACCGCGATTGACAATATCGCCGACCAGCCAAAGGGTGTCCGTACCATGATTAAAGCCGATTTTGGCAAGCAACAAAGTCAGCTCGTCAAAACAGCCTTGAATGTCTCCGATTGCGTAATGTGCCATTATTATTGTTTTCCGTTGTTATTCTTTTCAGACGGCCTCAAGCCCAGCCCAGGCCGTCTGAAAACATCATTTATGCATTTAAAACCAATACTGCTTCTGCTTCAACCTGAACGCCTTTAGGCAGGCTGGCCACGCCAACTGCCGCACGTGCAGGGAAAGGTTGTTCGATAAATTCAGCCATCACTTCATTGAACACGGCAAAGTTGGCCAAATCAGTCAAATAAGCATTGAGTTTGACGATATCGTTTAAAGAACCGCCGGCTGCTTCGGCTACGGCTTGCAGGTTTTTAAATACTTGCACTGCTTCGGCGCGGAAGTCGCCATTGCCGACCACGGTCATCGTAGCCGGATCCAAAGGAATCTGACCGCTCATATAAACCGTATCGCCTGCGCGGACTGCTTGGCTGTATGCGCCAATCGCGGCAGGGGCTTTGTCGGTATGGATAATGGTTTTAGACATGATATTCTCCTCAAGTAGAAATGTCAGAATCAGGTGGAAGCTTCGAATTTTACTTTCAACAGAAATACGTTTCAATAAAAGCATTCAATTAATGCGTTTAGCCCGTCTTGTTCTTCCTCAATTTTAAACCTACAATCCCACACATTATTCATTTCAAAGCCGAAATTATCATGTTTTTTGTCTTATCCCCAGCCAAAAACCTCAACGAAAAAGACCCTTCCCCCGTCAGCAGCTTTACCCAGCCCGACCTTCTGCCCGAAGCAGAAATCCTGATGCAGGAGTTGCGCCAGCTTGCCCCTCAACAAATCGCCGAGCTGATGCATGTTTCCGACAAAATCGCCCTGCTCAATGCCGAACGCAATGCCGTATGGCACACGCCGTTTACGCCTGAAAACGCCAAACAAGCCGTATTTATGTTCAACGGTGACGTCTATGAAGGTATCGCCGCCGATACATTCAAACCGGAACAAATCGACTACCTGCAACAACACGTCCGCCTACTTTCCGGCCTATATGGCGTACTGCGCCCGCTCGACTTGATGCAGCCCTACCGCTTGGAAATGGGCACAGCCTTTGCCAACTCGCACGGCAAAAACCTCTACGAATTTTGGGGCGATAAAATTACCGACCTGCTCAACCAAACGCTGAAGCAGGCAGACAGCGACGTTTTAATCAACCTCGCCTCACAAGAATATTTCAAATCCGTCAACACCCAAAAACTCAACGCACGCCTGATTACACCGATTTTTAAAGATGAGAAAAACGGCAAATACAAAATCATCAGCTTCTACGCCAAACGTGCGCGCGGTTTGATGGTACGCTACGCGGCAGAACACGGCATTACCGAGCCTGAAATGCTCAAAAATTTCGACTACGAGGGCTATTCATTCAATGAGGCAGCTTCAAACGAAGCCGAATGGGTATTCATGCGTGAAGAACAATCCAAATAAAAACAGAATCCTAGATATTTTTTCTAAAATACCTCTTGGCAAAGGCCGTAAGTTCCATTAATATTACGGCTTCAAGAATGGAAGCGTGGCAGAGCGGTTTAATGCAACGGTCTTGAAAACCGTCGAGGGTTGATAGCCCTCCGTGAGTTCGAATCTCACCGCTTCCGCCATTCTTGATATTTTTTTATCTAGTAAAAATGAAATGCGAGACTTGATGATTCAAGTCTTTTTTTATTTTCAAATCCAAAGAATCCCGTAAAGGCCGTCTGAAACTTTCTATAACACAGTTTCAGACGGCCTAATCCCTTTAAAACTCCCCCAAATCCCTAAAGTCCTACCTAGACATTTAGGAATTTTGGGGGGGATTTTTGCAAAGGTCTTCGCTTTTCTAATCTTTGCCATCAATGGTATCAGCCGACCCATTACCAATGCGGAATTTTTGCTCAACCATGCTGGGCTTTTCCTATGCCGACGCGATTGTACATTTTTCCTCAGGTCCGTGTGCTTCCTTATCATTTGCAGTAGGATTTGCTGCATATTCCGAGCTGTTGCCACAGAGTACCGCCGTTGCTTTTATATTGGAGGAGGTTGCGGCAAACGGTGTCGTGATGGAGTGTCATTCGATGATGGTATGGTGGTAGGACAGGTCTCGAATGTGATATCGTTCTTCTTGGGTCAGTTGCGTGTCGCTCAGGGTAATCTTTCTTATAGGAAAGGCTGTATGCTGCTACATACCGAACTTTTCCGTTATGTAAAGTTTGCCCTTCAAATCCTAATCTGCTGGCCTCTATTTATCATTATTTAATCGCTACAAGGATATTTAAATGAAACGGGAAACCATTGCCCTGCATGCAGGCTATCAATCCGAACCGACTACCAAATCCGCTGCTGTCCCCATTTACCAAACCACTTCCTACACTTTCGACAACACGCAACACGGCGCAGACTTGTTCAACCTTGATGTAGCGGGCAATATCTACACCCGTATGATGAATCCGACCACTGCCGTTTTGGAAGAGCGCGTTGCCCGTTTGGAAGGCGGTATCGCCGCATTGGCTGTCGCCAGCGGTATGGCTGCAATTACCTATGCCGTTCAAACCCTGGTTGAAGCAGGCGACAACATCATTGCAACCAAAACCCTCTACGGCGGCACATACAATTTCTTTGCCCACAGCCTGCCGCGCCAAGGCATAGAAGTACGCTTTATTGATCCGGCCAAGCCAGAAGAAATCGCCGCCAATACCGACAGCCGCACCAAACTGGTGTATTGCGAATCTATCGGCAATCCCGCCATCAATGTTGTCGATATTCCAGCATTCGCCCAAGCCGCACACGCTCAAGGTCTGCCTTTAATGGTAGATAATACCGTCGCTACGCCCACATTATTCCGCCCGATCGAACACGGCGCCGACATCGTTATCCAATCCCTGACCAAATACATCGGCGGCCACGGCACAACGATTGGCGGTGCCATTATTGATGGCGGTAAATTCCAATGGGCAGGCAATCCGCGTTTTGAAAAAACCTTCAATCGGCCTGATCCGTCTTACCACGGCGTAAACTACTGCGAACATTTTGGTGCGGCCGCCTACATCGCCCGTGCCCGCGTCGTCCCGCTGCGCAATACCGGTGCCGCCCTGTCTCCGCACAGCGCATTTTTACTGCTGCAAGGTTTAGAAACCCTAGCCCTGCGTATGGAACGTCATTGCGAAAACGCCCTAAAAGTAGCCGAATTCTTAAAGAAACATCCGCAGGTCGAATGGGTGAACTATCCTGCCCTGCCCGACAGTCCGTATAAAGCTCTGATTGACCGCGACTACGGCGGCAAAGCCTCCGGTTTGCTGAGTTTCGGCATTAAAGGCGGACGCGAAGCCGGTGCAAAATTTATCGACGCACTGCAACTCTTCCTGCGCTTGGTAAATATCGGCGATGCCAAATCGCTGGCTACCCATCCTGCCACAACGACCCACCGCCAGCTTGACGATGCAGAACTCGCCGCAGCAGGCGTCAGCCCCGACATGGTACGCCTGAGCGTGGGTATCGAGCATATCGACGATTTGCTTGCCGACTTGGCACAGGCATTGGATGCCGCACAGGCATAGGCAATAGCAGCGCTAATTAGATGAAAAAAGCCTCCGCTTAAAAAGGCCGTCTGAAAACTTCTTTTCAGACGGCCTTTTCCTTTTCTACAAATCAAATGCGGCGTTAATCAAACGTTTGGTGTAATCGTTTTGCGGATGGTGGAAAATCTGATCCGCGCTGCCGTACTCAACCATTTCCCCCTGCTTCATCACAATCACATTGTCGCTGACGGCACGCACAACAGACAAATCATGACTGATGAACATATAAGTCAGGCCGTATTTCTTCTGCAAATCGCGCAAAAGCTCGACCACTTTGGATTGTACGGAGCGGTCAAGCGCAGAGGTCGGCTCGTCCAAAAGAATGAATTTCGGGCGCAGGATAACGGCGCGTGCAATAGCGATACGTTGACGCTGGCCGCCGGAGAATTCATGCGGATAACGGTTGAGCGCGTCAAGCGGCAGGGACACTTCCTTCATGACTTCCAAAACACGCTGGATACGTTCTTTTTTGGTCATTTCAGGATGATGAACCGTCAAACCTTCGCCAATAATTTCGCCAACGGTCAGGCGTGGGGAAAGCGAACCGAACGGATCTTGGAACACAATTTGCCGTTGCGATTTCAGACGGCGTGCTTCTTCGGCGGTATAGTTTTTCAGGTCTTTGCCTTCAAAGGAGATATGGCCGGTATAAGGCAGCATCTGCATGACGGCTTTACCCAGCGTGGATTTGCCGGAACCGGACTCGCCGACGACGCCCAATGTTTCGCCTTCTTTAATTTTGAGGCTGATGCCTTTGACGGCGTCAAAAGTTTTGAGCGGTTTGCCGAAAAAGTTTTGCTTCAATACGAAAGAAACATTGACATTGTCGGCATCGATTAACACACCGGCGCTGGTTTCTTCCGGCTCTTTCATGCCTTTGGGAATGGCATTGATGAGTTCGGCGGTATATTCGTGCTTCGGATGGGCAAATACTTCTTTGATTTTGCCGCGCTCGACAATTTCGCCATTACGCATGACGCAGACGGTTTTGGAATAGTGTTCCGCCAAACCCAAATCGTGGGTAATGAAGATAATCGCCATGCCCATTTGCTGTTGCAAATCGTGGAGCAAATCAAGAATCTCGGCTTGAATGGTCACATCCAAAGCTGTGGTCGGTTCGTCGGCAATCAGCAGGTCAGGTTCATTAATAAGCGCCATGGCAATCATAATGCGTTGCAACTGACCGCCGGAAAACTCGTGAGGATATTGTTTCATGCGGCGCTCGGCTTCTTTGATGCCCACACGTTCCAGCAATGCCAATGCTTTTTGTCCTGCTTCTTTTTTGCCGAGCTTTTTATTGTGCACACGCGCCGCTTCAATCAGCTGCGCACCGATACGCATAAACGGATTGAGCGAAGTCATCGGCTCTTGGAAAATCACGCTGATGCGGTTGCCGCGCAAATCGCGTAAGGTTTTCTCATCGGCATCCAAAATGGAAATGCCGTCAAAAGTAATGCGCGAATCTTTGCCATAACGGGCAAATTTCTCAGGCAGCAGGCGCATAACGGACATAGATGTTACAGACTTGCCCGAACCGGACTCGCCGACCAAAGCCAATGTTTCGCCCTCTGCCACTTTAAAGCTGACATTACGCACGGCATGAACAGTTTTCTCATGCAGTTCGAAATCGATGTCCAGATTTTCTACAACCAGTAACTGTTTTGTCATTTTGATTATCCTTTTGGTTGCGGTTTAGCGGTCTTTCGGGTCAAGCGCATCGCGCAGGCCGTCGCCGATAAAGTTGAAACAGAACAAAGTGGTTACCAAGAAGAAACTCGGCACGAGCAGCTGCCATGGTGCGGCTTCCATAGAAATTGCGCCTTCTTGCAACATCGAACCCCAACTGGTCATTGGCTCTTGCACGCCTAAGCCCAAGAAGCTCAAGAAGGATTCAAACATAATCATGCCCGGCACCAACAAAGAGGCATACACCATCACCACGCCCAAAACATTCGGAATAATGTGGCGCGTCACGATTTTACGTTTTGCCACGCCGCTCACACGCGCCGCTTCGACAAACTCTTTATGCTTCAAGCTCAAAGTTTGGCCGCGCACGATACGCGCCACGTCCAACCAAGACACCAAACCCACAGCGGCAAAAATCAAAAGCAGATTGCGGCCGAAGAACGTAGTCAGCAGAATCACGAAAAACATAAACGGAAACGCGTTCAAAATTTCCAAAAAGCGCATCATCAGCGAATCGAGCTTACCGCCGATAAAGCCTGCAATCGCGCCATAAAGCGTACCGATGACAACGGCCACCAATGCGCCGGCCACACCGACCAGCAAGGAAATACGTCCGCCGGTTGCCGCACGCGACAGCAAATCGCGGCCGAGCAAATCCGTACCCAGATAGTGATGGGTAGAAAAGGACGGCGGAATCTGCATATTGTCCCAGTCGGTGAAGTCGTAGGTGTAGCGGACAATCCATGGCGCCACAATCACAAAAATGCTGATCAGCAACAGGATGATAATGCTGTACACTGCCGCTTTGTTCTGTTTAAAACGCCGCCATGCATCGCTCCACAGGCTTTTGCCGTGCACTTGGGCGTATTCTGCTGCCTCTGCGAGGGCCTGAGTCTGCTTCTTTTTAAATAACATAATGTTCTCTCTCGCTTTTTATTCTTTCTTCAGGCCGTCTGAACGTTTCAGACGGCCTTTGCGCAAATGGGATTAATAACGGATTTTCGGGTCAATAATGGCATACAGAATATCGAGGATGGCGTTGAACAAAATGGTCATGATGCCGACCAAAATCGTCAAACCCAAAATCATGCCGTAGTCGCGGTTGAGCGCGCCGTTGACAAACAATTGTCCGACGCCGGGAATACCGAACACGTTTTCAATCACAATGGAGCCGGTAATGATGCCGACGAATGCCGGACCTAAGAAAGAAACAATCGGCAGCATGGCGGGACGCAGCGCATGGCGCAGGATGATGCGGCTCATGGG